>JAHDCK010000049.1 GCA_020629915.1 Saprospiraceae bacterium | reverse complement strand
GTTTTTATTTTATTTTTAAAATTTATTATTTAATTGCATACTGCGACCACTCTGCGGTCGAAACAATTCAATTTATCCTTGCTAACGTGCAAACGTACTAACGTACTGTGACCGCTCTGCGGTCATTTGGTGTTCTGACCGCAGAGCGGTCACAGTACGTTTGCACTGAGAGGTTTATTTTCATTCCCGACCGCAGAGCGGTCGCAGTATTTTTCCCACACTTTTGTATTTATTTTGAAAATTAATATGTCTTATATTTTAATAATAAAATTCTATATCGTCAAGCTCGTCTTCCCGCGTTTCACAAACTGCCCGTAACCTGCTTCGAGATGACATTTATTTTTGTCAATGGCAACTTGTCCACGTAGCAAAACCGTTTCCGTTTTTCCCTTCACCTTGAATCCTTCATAAGAAGAATAATCCGCATTCATGTGATGCGTTTTATGAGAAAGCACGTGGCGGGTCCTTGGATTAAAAATCACCAAATCCGCATCAGCTCCAATGGCAATCGTTCCCTTACGAGGATACATCCCAAAAATTTTAGCCGCATTCGTCGAGCTGACTTCCACGAATTTATTCAACGAAATTCTACCCTTACCAACCCCCTCGGAAAACAATAATTCCATCCGATGCTCAATCGCCGGGTGGCCATTTGGTATTTTAGAAAAATCTTTTTTACCCATTTGCTTTTGCTTCCAGGTAAATGGACAGTGATCCGTCCCGACCACCTGCACTAGTCCATGATTGATGCCCGACCAAAGTGCAACCTGATCTTTTTTCTCCCGGAGCGGGGGAGACATCACCCACTTCGCACCATCTTTTCTTTTATATAAAGAAGCGTCAAGTGTCAAGTATTGCGTACAGGTTTCTACAAAAACTTTTTGATTTCTGGTCGTTGCATTTCGCACGGCATTGAGCGCGCCCTCGCAAGTCATGTGCACAATATATCCCGGACAACTGGCATAATCCAGCATATCGGCAAAGCGAGCTGAGGCTTCCGCTTCCGTCACTTCCGGCTGGGAAAGGTAGTGATACAAAGGCGATAATTTTCCTTCTGCCCGGTGCTTGGCGATAAGGGAATCAATCATATCTCCATTGGTAGCATGAACCGTGACGAGGCCGCCATGATCCCGAACGACTTTCATCAATTGAACCATTTGCCCGTCGTCGATCATTAATGCGCCCTTGTAGGCCATGAATGTTTTAAAGGAAGTAATGCCTTCTTTTTCGATCATATGGATGACTTCCTTTGCGGTTTTTTTATTAAAATCCGTTACAGCCATGTGATAGGAATAATCACCGATGGCTTTTCCCTCGGATTTGGCCTGCCAGGTTTTTAGGGCATTTTTCAGGGTGTCGCCCTGGGTTTGCAGGATGAAATCAATGACCATCGTGGTTCCTCCGAAAAGGGCGGCACGGGTTCCGTTTTCATAATCGTCGCTGGAGGATGTACCCATAAAAGGCATATCCAAATGGACGTGTGGATCGATGCCACCGGGAAAAACCAATTTATTTCGGGCGTTGATGGTTTTGTCTGCTTTGTAGGGCAGGTCTTTTCCGATGGCGACAATGGATTCGCCTTCTACATATATGTCGGCAATGTAATCTGATTCTGCCGTTACGACTCTTCCGTTTTTAATTAGAATTGACATTTATTTATAAGTTTGTTTTTGTTTTATTAAATGTATCGCAGACTTTAGTCTGCCACAGCACCACGTAGTGCAGGCTAAAGCCTGCGATACAAATAGACTGAATATAAATACAAGATATCTAAATTCTCTTGTCTCTAAGCAAACTAAAGTTCGCTTTACTTTTTCTTCATCATAAAATAATAAATAACAAAAGATACAATAAATCCACTAAACCAGGATAACTTAAACAAAGCTTCCAAAGCCGGAACGAAGAAACCAATCAAGGCAACGAGTACTCCGACCACCAGCGCAATCATAGCCGCATTATTAAATCCTCCATTATAATAAAATGTACCTCTTTCTTTATATAATTCATCCAGATCTATATTTGTTTTTCTAATAGAATAATAATCCGCTAACATAATTCCAAGCACGGGGCCTAGTAATCCACTTACAAAAATTAATATACTACTTATTTCATCCATGATCCACCAGGGACAAATAATAATCCCAAGAATGCCTGTAATAATTCCACCCGTTCTAAAAGAAATTAATTTTGGATTTATATTAGAAAAAGCATTGGCTGGCGCGATTACATTTGCGGCGATGTTGGTACTCAACGTTGCAATGATCATAAAAATCTGGGAGATGATGACAACGACCGGACTATCAAATTTCGCCAAAAGAGAAACCGGGTCCCAGGGCGCATCATTTCCAATCAAAATATCATCGAAGATGACCACGGCGGCGCAACTCACAAAAATTCCTACGAAGGAATACAGCATCATCGTTCCCGGCAAACCGATGAACTGTCCCATGACTTGCTCTTTTTGTGTGGCGGCGTAACGGGTAATATCCGCAATGCTCAGGGACATCGTCGCCCAGAATCCAACCATGATCGTCAGCCATAAAATATACTTCCAAAGGCGCGAACCCAACCCGCTGGGATTGGCCGTTTCTTCGGCAACTTCTATTTGCTTTGATTCTATATAATTTTCTCCATTTTGTTTTCTAACCTGAATACTAACGGCTCCTTCAGAATTCAATTCTATGGTAGGAGTGGAGAGAGGCAGCCACGATCCTTCTGTGCCTGATTTGATAAGGCGATATTCATCCGCTTTGGGTTGACCATTTTGATCCATGGCTGGATTGAGATGAATGACTTTTTGGGTGCCTTCAGTTTTAATGACAGGGGTTGCGAGATATTTACTTTGATTTAAAACGTTTCCAAAGCCACCGCCATACATTGCCCCCCAACCTATTAAAATTAATCCCATAAGAATTAATATTGGCGCAGAGTATTGTTCTAAAAATTTAATACTTTCCGTTCCCTTCCAGATGAAGTACATATTCATTATCCAGAACAGACCGAAACCCACAAATTTTCCAATGGATAATCCATCTACTCCGGTATTTCCCGTAAGGGCATTATAAATGGCATAAAAAGCCAGCCCGCCGATCCACGTCTGAATTCCAAACCAACCACAAGCCACGAGTCCCCGGACAATGGAAGGAATATGAATCCCAAAAATACCGAAGGAAGATCGACCAATTACGGGAAACGGGATGCCATATTTCACTCCGGCGTGTCCATTGAGCACCATGGGGATCGTGATAATTAGATTCGCTAATCCAATAATAACAAGGGATTCTAACCAAGTCATACCATCGCCAATCATATACGAAGCAAGCAAATAGGTTGGGATACAAACTGCCATGCCCACCCAAAGGGCGGCCAGCGACCACATTGACCAGGTGCGTTCCTCCGGCGGAACCGGAGCAAGATCTTTACTGTACAAACTCGATGCGGAATGGTCTTCCTGTAATTCTATTATTTCTTTTTCACTCATTAGTCCTTGTAATATTCGTCTGCGATGCTTATAGCTTCGGATATTATATTAAAGCCTTCATTTATTTGTTCTTTTGTGATGTTTAGTGGTGGTGCAATGAAAATGAAATTCCATTTTACAAATGTAAACATTCCAAGCGAACGAATTTTACCAGCAATTTTATAAGTCGCTTCCGAATCTTTTGGCTTGGCATTCCAGGGCGTGAGCGGTTCCTTAGTCGTTCTGTTTTTTACCAATTCTATACAACCCAGCAATCCGGTATTTCTAAAATCACCGATAGAAAGGTGTTTAGCTTTGAGTCCTTCCACGACTTCTTCAATGTATTTTCCCGATTCTGCAGCCCGCTCCACCAGGTTTTCTTCCTGCATAATTTTCAGGTTTTCCAAACCTGCCGCACAGGAAACCGCATGAGCAGAATAGGTCAGCCCAACTGTCAAATTGTTTTCATTAAAATATTTAGCAATCGTATCTGTTACGACTGTTCCACCCAGAGGAAGATAACCCGAAGTGAGTCCCTTGGCAATGGCCATGATGTCAGGCGTAACATTGTGGTGATCGATGCCAAACCATTTTCCGGTGCGACCAAAGCCACTCATTACCTCATCACATATTAATAAAATACCATATTTATCGGCAATTCTTCGCAAGCCTTGCCAGTAATTTTTCGGGTATTTTATACAGCCGGAAGAACCACTTTCTCCCTCCATTAAAATGGCGGCTACGCTATCGGGGTTTTCATATTTAATGACCCGTTCCAAATTGGCCAGAGCCATTTCTCCGCATTCTTCCATAGAATTGGTATTCCAGGGGCAACGGTAGAAATATGGATTTTCTACATGGATGAAATTAGGGGCAGCATAGCGATCCACGGCGTGCTTTCTTGGATCACCTCCGGCAGAAATGGCTCCGTAGGTCGCTCCGTGGTAAGAGCGATACTGGGTAATGATCTTAGAGCGACCCGTAAACATTCGGGCTATTTTTATAGAATTTTCAATGGCTTCTGCTCCGCCTAAAGTGAAGAAAGTTTTAGTCAAATTCCCCGGCGTAATCTCCGCAATTTTTTTACCCAACTCACCCCGCACCTTCGTCGTTGCTCCGGGATAAACAAAACTCAGTTCCTGCATCTGCCGGGAGACAGCTTCCGTGATACGTTGATTGCCATGCCCGATATTGACATTCATTAGTTGAGAAGAAAAATCTATATATTTTTTTCCATCCCTATCCCAAAGATAAACGCCTTTGGCTTTTTCCAGATTCATCGGATTCAATCCGCCTTGCTTTGACCAGGAAAACAAGGTGTAATCCATATTGTCCTGAATAATGGGATGGCGTTTTTGTATAGTGGTTTGCATTTTTTTTAATTAATTTTCAATATTCTAATATTGTACCATTGTACCATTGAATTTAACTCATCCAGTCGCGCTTGTCTTCCGGGTTCCACTTGGTAGTGGTCTTTTTATTTTGTGTCCAAAATTCGATGGAGCTTTTTCCGGTGATGTCGCCTACGCCGAATTTGGATTCATTCCATCCACCAAAGGAGAAAGGTTCTCTGGGAACGGGAACGCCAATATTGACTCCAATCATTCCTGCGCTGGCTCCTTCCATAACTTTTTTAGCCAATCCACCGCTTTGAGTAAAGACGGCAGCTGCGTTTCCATAGTTAGAGGAATTTTCTATTTGAATGGCCTCATCTAAATCTTTTGCGCGAATAATAGAAATTACCGGCCCGAAAATTTCTTCTTTAGCGACCGCCATATCTGGTTTCACATAATCTATAATCGTAGGGCCAACATAAAATCCGCCTTCCTTTCCGGGAACGGTGGCGTTGCGGCCATCAATCAAAATCTTCGCTCCTTGTGCTTCGGCTTCGGTGATATATCGCTCTATGCGTTCCTTGGCTTCTTTACTAATGACAGAACCCAAATTATCTCCCGGAACAATCGCTTTGGCTTCTTCTACCATTCTATCTATAATATGTTGAACCCTGTCCACGCCCACCATTACGGAAGCAGCCATACATCTTTGGCCCGCACATCCGGCCATAGAAGCCACGACATTATTGGCGGTCATATCCACATGAGCATCGGGTAATACAAGCAAGTGATTTTTCGCTCCTCCGAGTGCAACACATCTTTGGAGATTATTGCTGGATCTTTTATATACGATTTTTGCTACTCTGGTAGAACCGACAAATGAAGTCGCTTTGATTTCGGGATGATCGCAGATGGCTTCCACAACATCTTTTCCTCCGTTTACAATATTAAAAACGCCATCTGGTAATCCGGCTTCCTTGAGTAATTCGCCCATGCGCTGGGCACTGAGCGGAACGAGTTCGCTAGGTTTTAGAATGACCGTGTTTCCAAGGACGAGTGCATTGGGAACGGTCCAGTGCGGCACCATATTTGGAAAATTGAAAGGCGTAATGCAGGCGACAACGCCAAGTGGTTTGCGCTCGATGCGGCATTCCACGCCTTTGCTCACCTCCTGAATTTCATTGGTTACAATTTGAGGCATGGAAACGGCAAACTCACACAATTCGATACTTTTTAAAACTTCCGCTCTGGCTTCTCCCATTGTTTTTCCATTTTCTACATGGACGAGTTGGGTCAATTCTTCGATATTTTCTTCCAGTAGTTGGCGGTATTTGAAGAAAACCTGAACGCGTTCCTTGATGGTCATTCCCGACCAGGCCGGGAAGGCATTTTTTGCGGCTTCTACCGCTTGATCCACTTCTTTGGAGGAACTTAGAGGCATATTAGAAATGATAGAACCGTCGAGCGGGGACACGACATCCATTAGAGTTTGTCCATTGCGGACTTTTTGTCCGTTGATAAAATTGGCGACTTCCATTGTTTACTATTTTTTTAAAACGAAATTTTATTAAATTATAAAAAGTGGAAATTAAAATGTGTTATTGGTATGGATTTCCACTTTTTGTTTTTAATCGGATCAGCTAATATATGGAAATTCTTTTTTGGGCGTAAAGAAATTGAAGGAAAATATTTGGAGGGTATTATGGACATAGGAGAAGCCACGTAGATATTCATTAAACCAAAAAAGCCTCAAAGAAAAACTTCTTTGAGGCTTTAGCGGTCCGGACGGGACTCGAACCCGCGACCCCATGCGTGACAGGCATGTATTCTAACCAGCTGAACTACCGGACCGTGCTTATCTTTATTAGCAAGGCAAATATAAAAACGTTTTTTGAAAATGTAAACCCTTTAGCAAAAAAAAATGTCACAAAATCAGGGATGATTTTATTAACAATTGATAAACAGATAGATAGGGCAGATAGTTCCCTGAAATTTTTTTTAAAGAATTGAGTTAATCTGCCTTGGAAGTGGAAATAAATGTACTTAAACCTCCCATTATTAATACAATCAGCATAGCCGGAATGATGGGCTCAAATCCAAAAATCCAGGACTTTGGAAGGTAACTGAAGTGAACGAGCAGGGCAAATAGCTCTGCCAATAAAATACTAAGGGCGAGGATGTTTGCATTGTATTTTTTTGTATAAAAAATAATTAAAACAGCAGGAAACAGAATACCTAGTCCAGTAAAAGCCAGTTTTATTATTTCAAAAATGGATTTAAATTCTAAAAAAGCGATCCCCAATCCAATTAATGCAAATCCAATCACAAATATTCTACCCCAAAAGACCTGCCGCTTCAATGGAATTTCCCGATTGGAATTGGCTACTAAAATATCTCTTGTGGTGATAGTGCTGAGGGCAAGTAGTTGGGAGTCAAGGGTGGACATAAAGGCGGCTAAGGCTCCGGTCATGACGAGGGCGGCCAGCCATTCCGGGGCATGGAGGGAGAGCATCATAGGCAAAATTTTATCTGGTTCCTTAGCCACGAGATTAGGGAATTCCAAATGACCCAGTACACCAATGACCACCGGCAGCAGGAAAAGGAAACTTGGAATTGCGGCATATAAAACGGTAGAGGTTTTGAAATGGGGGAGACTGCGGGCGATGAAAAAACGCATGAATAGTTGAGGAAACATGGGAACGGTCGCCATCCAAAGGAAGGTAAAACTCATCCACTTTTGCCAGGTAAAATGTCCACCCACACCTTCGTGGTAAAACAATTCCGGTTTGAGTTCAAATACCTTTTGATTGGCTGTGGTTAGGCCGCCCAGGTTTTGGGTGATGACAAAAAATGCGCCTAGCATTAGTCCAATCATCAGGATGCCCTGCTTGACATCTGTGTGGGCGACGCTCCTCATTCCACCGATAAAAACATATAAGATAATAAATATTGTCAGTAAGGTCGCGCCCCAGTGGAAGGGAATGGCTCCTTCGGTTAAGTTCTCTAAAATGATTCCCGCCCCGATGGGTTGAATAGCGATGTAGGGGAAGGTAAAGAGAAACATAACTATTAGAAATGTATATTTTAAAATATTGCTTTTGCTCATGTCGCCGACCATTTCTACAGGCGTGAGGTAGCCTTTTTCTTTACCGAGTTTCCAGGCTTTGTTGCCGATGAGGTAAAATGACAGGGCAGCGAATGCGGTGCCGAATGCCATCATGGCGTAGTAGCTATAACCGATGCGGTAGGCTTCCCCGGCGAATCCAAGGAAAAAGAAGGCACTAAAATTCGTAGCGATGAGGGTGAAAAACAGGGTGACAGTGGCTACGTTTCTGTTGGCCAGAAAATAACTTTCCGGAGTTTCTTCCTGCTGGCCTGCTCCGACGAGGCTGCTTAAAAAAGTTACCGCTAAATAGGCAATGAGAATAAAATAGACCAAGGTGTTCCAAATTGTTTGGACTAAAGTAGGAAATTTTTTGTTCTATTTTTTAAATAATCGTTTGTTTAAAATTTTTTCTAAAACGACTTCTTTCTGATGTTTGCTGATGGGAATTTTATTTCCTTCTACAAAGAGTTGATTGCCCTCAATGGCCTGAATTTTTTCCAGGGCGACAAGGAAAGATTTGTGGGGCTGGATAAATTTATGAGGCGGAAGTTGTTCTTTGATGGATTTTAGTGTTATATGTGCTGTTAGAATTTGATTGGGAAAATGCAAGCGAACGTAATTTTGCATACTTTCTAAAAACAGGATTTCATTTATGAATATTTTTTCAATTCTTTTTTGGCATTTTAAGAAAAAATATCCTTGATTTTCAGAATTGTTGGTCGTCGTTTTTTCAAGATAGTCTTTGGCCTTGTTGGCTGCTTTTAAAAATCGCTCAAATGAAATAGGCTTTAGTAAATAATCCAATACGTTTAATTCGTATCCTTCAAGGGCATAATCCGGGTAAGCTGTGGTGATAATGACAAGGGGCGGATCGGAGAGGGTTTTTAAATAATCCAATCCAGATATATGCGGCATATTTATATCTAAAAAAATCAAGTCTGTTTCTTTTTCTCCCAGCATTTGGTTTAGCTCCAGGGCATCGGCACAGTTTCCATTCCAATCCAGGAAAGGAATTTGATCCACATACTTTTGCAAACCCTTTCGGGCGATGGGTTCATCATCTGTTATGATACATTTAATTTTCATTTATGTTTAGCCTTAGGTTTACTTGAAAATATTTGTCTTTTTCCTTGATATTTAATTCGTATTTGTCAGGGTATAACAATTCCAGCCTTCGCTTTAGGTTAGATAATCCAATTCCACCCACTTCACCTTGTATCTTTTTGTTGGAATAAAAAGAATTGCCAATTCTAAAGGTAAAAAAATCGTCTTCAATTTCAGTTTGCAGAAGTATTTTTCCACGAGTGTCTACATATTTAAACGCATTTTCCACAAGGTTGATCAAAAGGAAAGGGGCGATCTGATGATGGGCAGAAAAAGGACCCCATTCCTTGATGATGTCCATAGATTCCGAGCGGCGCATTTTTTGAATATTTAAGTAATTATTTATATAATTTAATTCTTTTTTAAGAGCAACCCTATCGTCATTACATTCGTACAACTGGTAGCGCAACATCTCGGATAAACTTTCCAGCATTCGCTTGGAAAATTCTGGCTCTTCATCAATCATAAAGTAAATCCCGTTCAAGGAGTTAAATAAAAAATGGGGATTGATTTGCGCCTTTAAAAATTTGAGTTCTGATTCAACATTTTCCCTTGCGAGTTTTTCCTTTTGGGTGCGTTCTCCTACGAAGGCTTCCAGGTAATAATTGGCTCTTAAAAATATGAATGAAATTAATACAATTGATAATCCTACAAAATTTAATATAATAGGATCGTGTATTTGAATACCGTTGTCTGTAAAATGAATGAATGGAATTCCGTAGAGATTGATTAAAATAAAATTGACGAGTAAGACCCAAAATACTTCTTTTCGGATTTGCTTACTGGACGTTTCAATTTTTTCTTTGTTAAATTTTTGCACCAGAAAATAAGTCGCAAAAAATAACATATAAGCCAAAAATAAAGACCCAATAATCTCAATGGCCGTCGTCTGCCAGGGGCGTTCCCAAAATCTCATCCCGGAAATTGGGTCTACAACAATCCTGACAAATCCATATAAGATGAATGCAAATATAATTGGAATGTAAAAAACAGGTTTTATTCTCATGTGCTATTTTGTTGTGCGAAACGTATTCCTAATTTCCCGGAGATAATTCTGGTAAGCAGGATTAAAGGGTTCCGCAGGTTGGCTCAAGAGGTAAACGTGTGTGCCGTTTTCCCTTGCCAACGGGTGTTTCATAGTTCCGATAATTTTAATATCCTTAAAAAGTCGCTTCATCGTCGGCCCAATCTCTATGTTTACGTAAATCAGGCTCGTAGGTTGCATTTCATCCGGCATCCAAAACCGAAAGCTATCATCCGCACTAACTGCTTCCGGAATTTCTTCATAGCACAAATGATTAATTAAACCGGCTTCCCAATACCCGCTGGCCATCACATAACAATTTTCCTTATCTTCCACCTGCGCCCAGGCCTCCTCCACATAACCGGCAATTTGTTCCCAGCCAAACATGTCAGCAAAGTCCTGGGGGATGGGGTGAATTTCCCCATCCTCCCAGCGCATAGGAGCTTCCAGATAATGATCGCTCATCCAGCTGCAATAGGCTTCCAGTTTTTCGGGTTTTAAAAACGGAATACTGATAGGCAAAAATACACCCATTAAAATTATAATTATAAAAAAAGAAACAGGGCGTAAATATTTTTTCGTTTCGACCGTCCAATTTTCCAGAAAGACGGCTCCGGCAGCCATAAGAGCAGGGTAGATGCCAAGGGTGTAATAACTTTTTCCTTTTAATATAAATAAAATAAAAAGTGTTAAAATTAAAACCCAAAACAAAGGTCGGAATTTTTTTCCTTGTTCAGTAAAAAAGAAAACACTGCCCAGAAAAATTATAAAGAAAGAAGGAAAATTAAATATGATTTGGTCTATCAGGAATTCGTGAGGTAGAATATGGACGAGTTGGGTCTCCCTCAGTTCGGTCATGTGTCCGAGCACCGGGAAGCCATGTTGGTATTGCCAGAAAAGGTTTGGAGCGAAAATGCCTAATGTGATTAAAATTGCATAAAATGTATATTTTGAAAATAGTTTTTTCCGGTGCGAACTTATCAATAAACCTCCAATGGTTGCGAGGATATAAAATGCCACCGAATATTTATTGAGCATTCCCAAACCGAAAAAAACGCCCAGTAAAATAATATATTTATTAGAATTTGTATTTATAAATTTTAATATTAACCAGCTGTATAGCACCCAGTAAAAGACATCAAATGGGACTGGATTATATAATAAAAAAACTCTAAAATATGCCGGAGATAAAATGGTTGCCGTACAGGCCAGGGCCACTGCGAATTTTTTCCCGCCCATCTCTCTGGCAATCAAACCGGTGAGAAAAACGGTTCCTCCTCCCAATAAGGCCGGGAAAAACCGAAGCCCGGATACACTTACCCCAAAAATGCTTTGACTGATTGCGGAGAAAAATCCCAGGGAAGGAGGGTTGGACCAGTAGCCCCAGTTGAGGTGGTTTCCGAGTTCGAGATATAAAAATTCATCCCGGTGAAATCCGTAATTGCTATTAGTAAGAAAACTAATAGCCAGTTTTAAAAATGTAAAACTCAGGATAATTTGAAGCGCACTCAAGTTTTTAAGATTTGCCATGAATTTAGATTTAAAGGTTAAAACAAACCTATTCTAAATTTCAAATCAGAGCAATTTTCTTTGATGAGTGGACTATTTTTGATGGGGAATAGACAGTTTACAGGTGGATATCCTCCGCCAAATCCCGGAACTGATTCCAAATTTGTTCATTGGGTAAAGCCGCCTTGATAGAAACAGGCTCTTTTTTGACGGGGTGAATAAACTGCATTCCATACGAATGTAAATGAATCGTATAATCTTTATTTTTGGATGGATAACCGTATTTTATATCTCCCCGAATCGGGCAATCAATGCGACCGAGCTGGGCGCGGATTTGGTGAGGTCGGCCTGTGTGTGGTGTGATTTTAAGCAAATGGTGATTTCCAAGGCTACCCATAAATTCGTAATCCAAAGTAGATTTTTTGGCATTCGGGGTTCTGTTGCTCAGGCGGTCGTACACTTTCGCCTTGTTTTTTTCCTTATCTTTTAAAAGGAAATGTGTCAATGTGCCGTTAAGTGGATCTGGTCGTTGGGCGACGATGGCGAGATAGGTTTTTTGTACTTCGTTTTCCCGGAAGAGCTTGTTCATTCTTTCGAGTCCTTTGCTCGTTCGTGCGAATAAAACACAACCACTCACCGGACGATCCAGGCGATGGATGACTCCGAGAAAAACCGCACCAGGTTTTTTATAACGAATTTTAATATAATCTTTTACAAATTCTGATAGAGGCTTATCTCCTGTGATGTCTCCCTGAACCAACCAGCCACCGGGTTTGTTGACAGCGATGAGGTGATTGTCCTCATGGATGATTTGTAAATCTTTAAAACTCATTTATTTATATTTTAAAAATAAAAAATCCTCCGAACGAGGTTCGGAGGATTTAATATTTTAATGATAATTAAAATCTGTATCCAAGGCTTAATTGAGCACTGAATTGACGATCTGAATCTGAACGGGATTCATTTGTGATTAAGCTATAGTCATAATCATTATTGGTAACATCTGTAATGCCCTGATTTAATCTTAAATCAAGGAATAGTTTTTCAGAAAGGTGATACATGGCTCCGATATTGACACCTACTTCCAAGCCATTGACCAATGGGCCAGAAGTATTATCATTTCCATCATTTGGCTCCTCCAAAAGATCCGTTTCCTCCTCCTCAAAGGTAATATCTGGAATTAAGTCTGGTGTAAAATCTACTTTTCCATTTACTGTTTGGTTTGCAGAAAGAAGAAAACCTACATTTGGACCTGCGTAAAACTTGAATTTTTCTCCACCCAGTAAAAACAGTATAGGAATGTTTAGAAGGCCAAAAGAATTTGTTGCCTCTAAATCATAGGCACTTTGTAATTGATTAGTTGGGTTTGTAATTGTATATTCAATATTTTTTACACCGTTTCTAGCTTCATAATTCAACTCAATCATAGTTCCGAGTGATTCCCCTAAAAGGAATTGGTAAAACACACCTCCTTGAAATCCCATTCCGATTCCAACGGATTCTATGGCATCACCATTGAATTCTTCTGCTGTTCCCCAGGTAGTTGATCCGTTTAGTCCTGCTTTAATTCCAAATTGACCTTGTGCCTGGAAGCAGAAAGCGAGTACCAAACAAAGAGTCGTGAAAGATTTTAGTAGTTTCATAGATTTGATAATTATTTGGTTAAAAAAAACACCACAAACTTTTAATTAAGTTTGTGGTGTAACGTAGAATTAAAAGTTAAAATATCTTATGCCTTGACGCGTTTGGCAGAACGACGTTTGGGTTTTTCCTGTTCAAGTTCTCCAAGGAAGTCGCTCATCACTGGTGTTGCAATAAATACAGAAGAGTAAGTTCCTACTAAAATACCTATTAATAAGGCAAATGCAAATCCCTGAATTTGACCGGCTCCAAAAAGGAACAAGATCAATACCACAAACAAAGTAGTCATGGACGTAATGATGGTTCTACTAAAGGTATTATTAACCGCTTTGTTGATGAGTTCTTCTTTAGAATCCGAGGAATAGCTATTGAAGAATTCCCGGATACGGTCAAACACAACCACGGTATCGTTAATAGAATAACCGATTACGGTCAAGAGGGCGGCGATGAAATTTTGATCGATTTCCAAAGAGAAGGGGAGAATGCCCTTGAAGATGGAAAACAAACTCAATACAATTAAAACATCATGTACCAGTGCCGCAATCGCACCTAAACTAAACTGCCATTTTCTAAATCGTATAAAAATATATAAGAAAATAAACAGAAGTGCAAAAATAGTAGACCAAACCGAACTGGATTTAATATCCTCGGCAATGGTTGGCCCGATTTTATTAGAACCAATGATCTTAGCGGCTGCTTTACTATTTGGATCTTTAAAAGAGTTCAATTCTAATCCCGGAATAACCGTTGCCAATCCTTCCTGGATTTTTTGTTTGACTAAAAGATCCACTTCTTTTCCGGTTTCATCAATTTTAAAACTGGTAGTGATATCAAGTACTTTATCCGAACCGAAAGATTTAACCGTTGGTTCTCCTTCCAATGGTCCGGTAAGGGCTGCACGGACTTTGTTTTGATCCGGCGTTTCCTGAAATTCTACCAAATAAGAATAACCTCCTTTAAAGTCTACTCCTAACTCAAATCCTCGGGTAAACATAGAAATTAATCCCATGAGAATAATAGCTCCTGAAATCATGTAAGCCATTTTTCTTTTACCCAACCAGTCGATATTCAAATTTGAAAACATATTTTTTGACCATCCAGTATAAAAAGACATCTCGCGATCTTCTCCTGCCTGGTACCAGTCTATCAATAATCGGCCAACTAGAACAGCGGTAAATAAAGAGCAAAGTACACCAATCATCAATACGGTTGCAAATCCTTTTATCGGACCCAATCCGAAGTAGAAAAGGATGAAGGCAACAACGAAAGTGGTGACGTTGGCATCTATGATTGCAGAGTAAGAGTATTTGAAACCGTCCTTAATAGACTGTAGCATACTTTTTCCTTCCCGCAGTTCTTCCCGTACCCTTTCATAAATAATCACGTTGGCATCCACGGCCATACCGATAGTCAGAACGATACCCGCAATACCTGGCAAGGTTAATACTGTTCCAAAGGAAGCCAAAGAGCCAAAGATGAAAAACAGGTTAAAGAAAAGACATATAATAGAAACAATACCCGCCTTGCCGTAATACAACATCATAAAGAGAAGTACCAAAGCAAAACCAACGAGTAATGAAATTAAACTATTTCTAATATTATCCGCACCCAAAGAAGGTCCAACCAGTGCTTCGGAAATGATTTGTGCATCCGCTGGCAATTTACCAACTTCGAGTTTATTGGCTAAATCCGTGGCTTCCTGAGCGGTGAAATTTCCGGAGATTTGAGAATTTCCGTTTAGGATGGGTTCGTTTACCGTAGGAGCAGAAACGACCATTGAATCCAGAACGATGGCAATTTCGCGGTTGTTATCTGCGGCAGCGCGCTTGGTCATTTGTCCCCAGGTAGAGGCTCCTTTTTGATTCATTTTGATAGAAACAACGAATCCCTGACCATCCTGTCCCAAATCACCACGGGCATCCGTAATATGATCTCCTTCCAGTAAAGCACCGCCGTCTGCTTTTTCTTTTTTAATTAAATAAAGCGAGTAGCGACTAGCTCCGGTTTGTTCGTTAACAAATGGTTTTTGAGAGAAAAAGAACTGCATTTCAGATTTTGGAAACAATCTGGCAACAGCAGGATCCGTCAGGTAACTCATTAATTTTTTGCGGTCGTCTTTATCCACTGTTCCTAATACCGCTGATTGAACTGTTGCAGGAGTAATTTCTAATATTTTCCTAATCGGCCCCAGATTTTGAAGCGGGTCAGGCGTATTGAGATTTACAGAATCTGGCGGAGTAGTTGGATCTTCTACTTTATTGGTGTCCTTGGGTGTCGTTGTATTTTTAGTAGCTTCTTCCTGCTTTTTAAAAATTTCATTGGCTTGCTCAAGTTTACTTATTACACCGGGATCACTGGCGCGATAGATATTGTAAAACTCCAGTTTGGCTGTAGCTGTCAGGAAGTCTCTTGCCCGCTCCGGGTTATCAACACCTGGCAATTCTACCAAAATTCTATCCGTTCTTTCATCCAAAGTAACGTTGGGCTGAACCACACCAAAACGGTCAATCCGTTCTTTCAGTCGGTTGTAGGTCAGTTTTACTGTTTCGGAAGACAAGGTTCTCAACTCAGAAAGCACCTCAGCATTAGAAGACTCAAAATTTATGAGTTCTTGCATGGTTTCATTTCTAATAAAAATAGGGGCGAGCTTTTGACCGGGAGCAATTCGAGCGAATTCTTCTCCAAAAATCTGAATAAAATCTCCACCGGTTGCGCCCATTCGTTTTTCGGCAGCATCCAGTGCTTCTTTAATGGCAGGGTCTTCCGATTTGGCTAGCTTTTTTACCAAATCTTTGAGGTTGACCTGCATGGTTACACTCATTCCACCCTTAAGGTCAAGCCCTAAGTTAAGCTGACTTCTTTTTAAGTCTTCATAAGAACGAGAAATCCCAAGGAAGTTAAAAGCCTCTTTATCAGAGAGAGAGTCAATCAGGTCAGAATAGATTCTGGGTTTTATAACATCTGCGTCCAGACCATTAACGGCTTGCATCTCTGTGGCTCGATTCATGGCTTCGCCATCGGCCCAGTTTTCAATTCGGTTAGTGGGGACTACTAAGAATAGCTGATAGAGTACTACCGCTACCATTAAATAGAAAAAAAACTGGATTAATCCTTTACCTTGCATATTGCTTTTGTTTACTGATTAGGCATTGATTTTCAGTGTATTACATACCCGTTCAATACCCATAAAATTTAGGGTTCAAAAAAATTGAGTGCAAATATAGGTATTTTAATTCAAGTTGCTGTAAAATGATACCCTTGAAAACCGGGGTTTCGACCAATCTTTATAAATTTTCCAAAAACGCATAAGTTTTTTCTTCAGACCAATAGAATCCGGCTGTATTTTCGCCCGGAAAACCAACGTGTCCTCCTTCCTTTGGAGCGAGTAGGTAGAATTCAGGATTATTGCGGGCAGCTTCAAAGGGGAAACATTTTTTACTTAAAAAAGGATCGTTTTGAGCATTGATCAAAAGGGTAGGGCGGTTGATATTTTTTAAACCCGGTTTGCTGCTGGCCCGGATGTAATAATCCATTCCACTTTTATAACCATGAACCGGCCCCGTGAAGGCATGATCGAAATCTAAAAAGGTGCGGGCTTTTAAAACACCTTCATAATTAAAATCAAATCCTTGTTGTTTTTTTATATGTGCTTTTTCTTTTAGTGTTTTAAAAAAACGGGAAACGTAAGGCTTGTTATCCCACCTGGAAATGCGCTGACTTCCGGATGGTAAATCCACAGGTACGGAAATGCCTACTGCTCCAATTATTTTTTCGTTTACTCCGTCAGGATTTTCTCCCATATACTTTAGCGTTACATTTCCACCCAGACTAAAACCACACAAAGCTATTTTTTTATAATTAG
>JAHDCK010000492.1 GCA_020629915.1 Saprospiraceae bacterium | reverse complement strand
GATATAAATAATAATACGCCCTGTGGACTGTTGCCTTGCTCAGATAATTTGAAAACATTTGTAGTAGAAGTATATGATATAGTGACCCAGTGTTTTGCTTATGATACCTTGGAGATTATTTATCCCTGTGCGGGCCTTGGTGATTTTGTTTGGTGGGATGAAAATGCCAATGGTTTGCAGGATGTCGAAGAGTTAGGTATAGATAGTATTTTTATACGATTATTTTTAGATGTAAATAATGATTCCATTCCCGATGGCGGAGTTGTGGATTCTGTTTATTCCAGAACACAATCTGGTGATAAGGGATATTATGTTTTTGAAAATCTCGTGCCTGCACCATATATTTTAGAATTTTCAAATACGAATAATTTTTCTCCAACACAGCAAGTCAATGATCCTGCTCTGGCTGCCACAGATTCTGATTTAAATTCTAATTATAAGATTTATAAAATGTTGTCTTCCGGTATCTTTAGTTCGGATGTAGACGCTGGCCTGGTAGAAGGTGCTGTTCCGGTTGAGTTGTTATATTTCTCCGGGAGTGCAATTCATTGTTCCGTTTTACTGGAATGGGTAACGGCATCTGAAACCAACAATCATTATTTTGAAATTCAGTGGAGTGAAGACAGAACTGATTTTACAACCATTGGAAAAATCCCCGGAAAGGAAAATAGTAGTGAACTTATTGAATATGAATTTTTGATTGATGAGTATTTGGAAGGATATTTTAGGTTGAAGCAAGTAGATTTAAATGGAGATATTTTTTATTCTAGAATAATTTCTATAAAGGATAATTGTGAGGAGGATGAAGCTGTCAAGGTTTTTCCTAACCCGGTGGGGAATGGTGTTTTAAATTTAGAAATTAAAAGGCAACAATCATTGGAAACAAAAATTGAAATACTGGATATTTTAGGCCGGGTAATATGGAGTAAAAATAATATTTTTAAAAAAGAAGAGCCCTTGCTTGAAATTTCTCTGACTGACTTTTCAAAAGGTATTTATTTTATTAAAATAAAAGAAAAAGGAGTAAAGACTGTAGCCGTTGAGAAATTTATTTTAGAATAATATCAAAAAGACAGGTTGCAAAAAAATCCTTGCAACCTGTTTTAAAATTAATGCGCCTCCAACCAATTCTGCCCGGTATCCATCCCGACCACAATCGGCACTTTCAAATTCGGCAAGGCATTTTTCATTTCGTTTTCTATTATAGGTTTTATTGTATTTAGTTCTGGGTTGTATACGTCAAAAACCAATTCGTCATGCACTTGCAGGATCATTTTAGAACGAAAATTCTCCTGCTTAAAAATCCGGTGGATATTCACCATCGCCACCTTGATCATATCCGCAGCCGATCCCTGAATCGGATTGTTGATGGCGTTGCGCTCCGCCGCACTTCGCAGCAATCCATTCTTTGAATCTATATCCCGCAACTGCCGTCTCCGCCCCAACACCGTAGAAACATAACCCAGCTCCCGCGCCTTCTTCACCGTTTCATCCATATAATCCCGAAGGCCGGTATACTGCTTGAAATACTCGCCGATGAGTTCTGTCGCCTCCTTGCGCTTGATGCCCAACTGCTTGGAGAGATTCGTGGCTCCGGCTCCGTAGATGATACTGAAGTTGACCGTCTTGGCATTGCGCCGCTGATCCTTGGTGACTTCTTCCAGCGGAACCCCGTAAACTTTTGCCGCCGTCGCCGCATGAATATCCTGTCCTTTTTGGAAAGCCTCCAGCATCGATTCATCGCCACTAATCTCTGCAATTAATCGCAACTCAATCTGCGAATAATCCGCAGCTAATAATATATGATCTTTATCTCTGGGTATAAATGCCTTTCTCACCCGGCGGCCTTTTTCTGTTCGGATGGGAATATTTTGCAGATTGGGATTATTCGAACTCAGCCGACCGGTGGCGGTTAATGCCTGGTTGAAGGAACTGTGAATGCGCCCCGTTTTTGGATTGACCATCGTGGGTAAAGTATCCACGTAGGTCGATTTTAATTTGGCCAATCCCCGAAATTCTAAAATCGTTTTGACGATTTCGTGTTCCTGAGCGAGTTCGGTGAGTTTTTCTTCATTGGTAGAATACTGCCCGGTTTTCGTTTTGCGCCAGCGATACGGTATTTTTAATTTTTCAAATAAAACTTCGCCTACCTGCCTGGGGGATGCAATATTGAATGGCGTGCCCGCCGCTTCGTAGATGCTTTGTTCTACGACTGTCAGTTCTTTTTGTAATTCTTTTGAATATTTATTTAAATAATCTGAATTTAAATTAATGCCCTCATATTCCATATCCACTAATACATTAATTAATGGTGCTTCTACTTCATTGTATAATTTTTCCGCACCGACTTCTTTGAGTTGAGGTGCTAAAAAAGTCCGCAACTGCAAAGTGAGGTCGGCATCTTCCCCGGCGTACTCGGCAATTTTCTCCGCCGGAACATCCCGCATGCTCAACTGATTTTTTCCTTTTTTCCCGATGAGGGATTCGATGGAAACAGGTTCGTATTTTAAATAAGATTCCGAAAGGAAATTGAGATTGTGTCGCAACTCCGGAGCAATGAGATAATGGGCGACCATCGTGTCAAACAAAGTACCCTTGACTTCGATATTATACCACTTTAAAATAAGTATATCATATTTTATGTTTTGTCCGATTTTTTCAATTTTCTCATTTTCAAATATATCCCGAAATTCTTCTACGATTTCCTGTGCTTCTTTTTG
>JAHDCK010000491.1 GCA_020629915.1 Saprospiraceae bacterium | reverse complement strand
GGCAAAAAACCCATGCAGCAGGGGAGTGCCCAATCCATTTATCAAAATTATTTTCAGCGACACCCGGAGAAAATCCTGGGGACGATTTACCAAACCACGGATCGATTTGGTAAGCAGGTTTCTGCCGTGCGGGGGAAACTGGCGGACGTGGAAAAAGGGATTGTCGTGCCGGAGGTGCTGCGCTATGATCACTACCGGGCAGGGAATCGTATTTCTAAAACACTTATTCGACAAAAACTAAAAAAGTCTTTGTCCAAAACCCGGAGCGAGGTGCGGGCGAAGAATAAAAACGGTGGTGGTTGCCGGGAGGGATTGCAGTGCCTGGCCGAAAGTATCGGGCAGTACAATCCGGGGATTTCGCCGGATGAAATGAAAGTCTGGGTGACTTACCAGGTGGACCGGGGATTGTTTGACCGGGCGACGATTGAAGGGAATGCCTGGGATAAATTTTATATTAAAAAACCAGATTATTTAAAATCCCGCGTAGGAAAAGAGGTGGCTTACGATGGCAAAAATTACCTTCCAAATGTTCTGTATTATTCTGGAAGTATTTATACTAAAATACAAGATTTAAAAAAAGAGAAAGAAAAAATCGCAGGGGAAATCGGAGAAGCATTGTATCAAAAACAATACGAAAAACTGCAATCCGTTCTTCCCGTTCCCCTGCAAATTACAGATGGCCCGGACAACAAACTCACCCTTTCGCCCTTCGATAAAATCTTCCGCAACTTCCGCATCGAAACCCTGGCCGACGGAGCAGAACCCGATCCCAAACGGGATATAATTGAAATTTTCAAATGGGATTTTTTAAATTCTCTGGAGACAGAGGACTTTATTTTCTCCCGCCAAAAAACATCGGCCTACGATATTCGCAATCACTGGCTGGAGCGAAATCGCTTTCCGAGAGGCACGACGGAAAACGAAAAAGCCGCCCGAAAAAGAGCTGCCCAAACCATCGGTTCTCAACTCTTCGACCGCTTTTTGTTCGAGTACCTTTCCAGAGAGGATCGCAAGCGACTGGAATATTTTTGGAACAGCCGACACAATAATTACGTGGAACCGGACTGGAATAAAATCCCGGTGGGTTTTGAAATTAGCCAGTATTTTAAAGGTGGAAAATTAAATATCCGTCCGGCACAAAGAGAAGGTGTAGGATTTTTAAATATAAATGGAACCGGAATAATTGCCTACGATGTAGGCGTTGGAAAAACGATGGTGGCCATCCTGAGCATCGCCGATATGATGGCCAAGGGATTGTGCAAACGCCCCCTGATCGTCGTGCCGAATCCGACTTATGAAAAGTGGCTGGGAGAGATCGGCGGGGTTCGGGCGAAGAAAGATACTAAAGATAAAAAAGGAAAAATTGTATATAAAAAAGGCTATTTAATTGCCGAAGGCATCCTGCCTCAATACCCGATCAACGACTTCTACAACCTCGGCGTGAAGTACCTCAGCCGCGCCAAAGATGAGCAGGGCAACACCATTCCGGTGGCCGATTTTTCTATCACAGTGGTGAGTTACGAGGGGCTGATGAAGATCGGGTTTCGACCGGAGAGCGAGGGCAAACTGGTGTCGTCCATCAAGGCGATTTTGTCGCAGGGGGAGACCGGTCGGGAGGCGGCCATCGTGGAAGAACAAATTGCATCGCTGGTGGATCGCTCCCTACAAAAAAGTGAAATTCATATAGAAGAAATGGGCATTGATGCCATCATCGTGGACGAGGCGCACAATTTTAAAAACCTTTTTACCCAGGTGCGGGGCGAGGCGGAGGTGGACAGTTACGGCGATGTGGAGCGGCGGACAAACCACTACGAGTTGCAGGGGAAAACGCCTTCCGCACGCGCGGTAAAATTATTTATGTTAAATCGTTATATTCATTTGCACCACAATCGGCGCAACACAATTGGGTTGACGGCCACGCCTTTTACGAACAGCCCGCTGGAAATTTATTCCATGCAAGCGTTGTTTGATTACGATGGATTGAAGGAACACGGCATTGAAAATATAGTCGATTATTTTAATACGTTTATTGACGAAAGTTACGAATCGGTGTGGACGAGCCGGGGGCAATTTGAACAGCGGGCGGTGATTCGCGGGTTCAATAATTTGCCGACGATGCAGTCCATTATTTTTAAATATATATTATATAAAACAGGAGAGGAGGCGAATATCCGCCGCCCTGAAAAAATTGTCTTGCCCCTGAAGACGGATGAAAAAGGATTGCCCCTGCCAGTACGCTACCAGGCGAATACGGAAATTCCGGCGACGGAAGAACAGAAAACCTGGTTTAAGGAAATTGCCAATTTTGCCCGACAAAAAACATCGGAGTTAAATAATTATTATATAAAAGATTATAAAGGTAGAATTCCGGGGCGGGATTTGATCGCGATCAATGCGGCGCAACTCGCTACCTTTTCGCCCTTGCTTTTGCCCTGGCGAAATGTGGATGAATCCACGATAACACCCAAGCAGTTTTTGGCGAGTTCGCCAAAGTTGCGCTATGTGGTAGAATGTATCCGAAGCGTTAGGAATTATCATATACGAAAAAAGCAGCCTGTTTCCGGTCAGGTCATTTATGCCAATCGGGGCACGAAGTTTTTTCCACATATCCAACAATTTTTAATAGATGATGTCGGCTACAAACCGGAGGAAGTTCAGATCATTATCGGTGGCACTTCTGCAAAAAAGAAAGAACAAATCAAGAAGGATTTTCTGGAAGGAAAGGT
>JAHDCK010000048.1:2632-17145 GCA_020629915.1 Saprospiraceae bacterium | reverse complement strand
TATCAAAGAAAAAGTTAAAGTTAAAATCTCAAGGATTGAAAAAGGAAATTTCAAGTTAAAATTTTTAACAAAATTCAATAAGAGTTTTATATTGATTTTTATAAAAAATTGATAATCAAATAATTATAATTAAAAAATAAAATTTTAAAAATCATATTTTATAAAAAAATCGGAATGCAAGTTGTGGATTTTTTTTGCATATTGAAGGAAATCTAAAAATCTAACTATCATGAAAAATCTTAAATTAATTATCCTTTTACTTTTTGCCAGCAGCTTGTTTACCCTGACCTCCTGCGGAGATGACGAAGATTACATCGATCCCCGCGAACCCTTTTACGGAACTTATGACGTCGTGGAATCCTGCGAAAATGACACCTTGGATTTGACTCTGTCGATTGTAGATAACGGCAGCCGGGGAGACGAAGTTTTTATCGAAGGGGATTTTATTTATGGTTTGGATCAGCGATTGACAGGGATTGTGGCCGGAGCCAGATTGACCTTGCCTGCACAAGCCTATTTTATCAGAACAGATCCAGACTTATATTATGAATTTTCAGGTGATGGTTTACTCGCTGATGGAGAATTGCGTTTAACCTATTCCGTTTATCGGGTGGAACAACTTCCTTTGGGTATTGATGAACGGTATCTGGGCGATTGCGAATTGGTGATGACACAACAACCTTAATCATATATTTTAACCCAGCTTTTAATTTTGAGACCAGTGCAGGAGAGGGCACTGGTCTTTTTTATTTTAACCGACCTGTGCCGATAAGGATTTTTTTTGAGTTGATCTGGGAGTAGAAACCCCATAATTTTAATGCAATCCAAAACGGTTGCTTTCCTGTGCCTGATTTGAGGATAAAAGTTTTACTTTTGCGTGTTAAAAAATTTTGAGGAAAAAATCTCCAAATCCATGTTAAAATTGGGTATTTTTGGTGTCGGGCATTTAGGCAAGATTCATATAAAGTGTATTCGGCAAGTCAATTCTGTAGAATTAGTTGGTTTTTGTGACCCAAATGAGGCGGCTGCACAATACGCGATCAATGAATTCGGTTTAAAAAGGTATAATTCTCCTCAGGAACTGATAGCAGCAGTGGATGCAGTAGATATTGTTGCGCCCACTTTTGCCCATTATGATTTAGCCAAAGAATCCTTACTTCACAACAAGCATTTATTTATTGAAAAACCTTTGACGGAAACCCCGGCTCAGGCAGCTGAATTGACATCCCTTGCAGCTGATCGTAACATCGTTGTACAGGTTGGTCATGTTGAGCGATTTAATCCGGCTTTTCTGGCACTGGAATCCGTTCCACTCAATCCAATGTTCATTGAAGCACATCGGCTTTCGGTTTTTAATCCAAGAGGGACGGATGTTTCTGTTGTATTGGATCTGATGATTCACGATTTGGATATTTTATTAAATATTGTAAAATCAAATGTAAAATCAGTTCATGCAAACGGAGTAACCATCGTGAGTGCCAAACCGGATATTTGCAATGCGCGCATTGAATTTGAAAATGGAGCGGTAGCTAACCTGACAGCTTCTCGTATGTCAATGAAACAAATGCGAAAAATTCGATTGTTTCAGGAGGATGCTTATATTAGTATGGATTTTTTGGCTAAAAAATCTCAGGTTATTCGTTTGCACAATGATAAAAAAGGTGCAGCTGATCCCAATGCGTTGATGGAACTAGATACGTATAAGGGAAAAAGATATATTGAAATTCAGGTGCCTGAGTATCCGGAAGTGAATGCCATTAAAATGGAAATTGAAACTTTTGCTCAAAGTATCCTGGAGGGAAAACCAATTCGCGTAGGATTGGAAGATGGAATGAAAGCACTCGATCTGGCACATCGGATTAATAATTCAATAGTACAATAATTTAATGGTACAATGGTACAATGGTGCAATGGTGCAATAGTACAATGATGCAATAGTACAATGATGTAATGTTTATATTTTAGAAAAGTAATTTTAAATTGCATTATTATTATACAAATATAAAAAATGGTCAATGGTCAATGGTCAATGGTCAATGGTCAATAGAAAAATAGTTGTTTATGAATAGAATTTATTATATAATAGGATTATTTATGTTTTTTGGTGTTTCTTGTGATATTATAAATCCCGAAGAAGAAATTCCATCTTACATTTATATAGATGATATAAAAATAAGTATTGACGATACGGGTATACAAGGAGCAGAAAGTGAAAAATTTACAGATGCCTGGGTTTTTATAGAAGGAAATAATATAGGAGCATTTGAGTTGCCGGCTATCATTCCTGTGTTGGAAGAAGGAGAGCATCTTGTTCAGGTTTTTGCGGGGATAACCAATAATGGGATTCAAAGTTCCCGTTTGTTGTACCCTTTGACAGACCCAGATAGTTTTACTGTAAATTTGGTCAGAGGGGAAATAGACACCCTGTCTCCGGTCGTCCGTTATTCTGAAGAAACAGTTTTTCCATTTGTAGAAAATTTTGAGGGAGAAATTTTGTACAATTTGGATTTGGACGGATTGAGTACCCGAATTGAGCGATACTCAGGAGACTTTGTGGATGGGTCAAATTCAGGTAGGGTAGTTTTGGATACAGCTGGCCGGGAAATTTTTTGGGTAGCTTCCTACAGGGCTTTTCCTGAACTGCCAATTGGCCGACCCGTTTTCCTGGAAATGGATTATAAAAACACCATTGAATTTACAGTTCAGTTGCGGTACACTATTGCAGGTGCATCAGATGCTATTAATATGCTGACATTGAATCCAAAAGAAGATTGGAATAAAATATATGTAGATTTAACACCTGAGGTGCAGGCTAATGAGGAATTGGATTTTCAGATATCCTTTTATGCGGATATACTAGATGGACAATCTTCTGCTGAGATTTTATTTGATAATATAAAATTAATTTACAGGTAAGGAATGCCAAACCGAAAAAACCGCGGAGTCGTTTCTTATGTATTGCTGGATCTTCTGGCGGCAGCACTAGCCTGGGCACTCTTTTTTGTCCTTAGGAAGGTCCTGTTTGGTGGAGGAACCGTAAGTACGGCCCTGCTGTCAGATAGTAATTTTTTGCTTGGGATAATTGTCATTCCGATAGGTTGGGTATGCCTCTATGCGATTTTTGATTCTTATAAAGATGTGTATCGCATTTCTCGGATGGCTGCTCTGGTCAAGACCTTTTTGCTTTCTCTGTTTGGAACGCTCTTTCTGTTCTTTGCCCTCATTTTAGATGATGTCATTCAGGATTATACCTCATATTACTATTCGTTTTTAATTTTATTCGGCTTACATTTTTTTATAACAGCGGGTATCCGCCTTGTTTTCCTGACCCGTGCCAGTTGGAAAGTTAAGTCCGGGGAGGTAGGTTTTAATACTTTGATTATTGGTGGAGATAAATTAGCAGTGGATTTATACAGGGAAATTACCAGTCGAAAAAAGTCTATTGGGTATAAATTGGTAGGCTTCATCGACTCCAATGGAAATAGCCAAAATCACCTGGAGGCTCATTTGCCAAATCTTGGTAAAATTGAAGACCTCTCCAGGATTGTGGAGGAGCAGGAAATTGAAGATGTTATTATTGCCATTGAAAGAGCAGAACATAATCGACTTAGAGAAATTTTAAATATTCTTTTTGATTATGATGTTTTAATTAAAATAATTCCTGATATATATGATATTTTATTGGGTTCTGTAAAAATGAATCACCTTTACGGAGCAGTTTTAATTGAAATCCAACAAGGCCTAATGGCCACCTGGCAGAAGGTGGTGAAACGCATTTTTGATTGGATAGTGAGTTTTGTTTGTTTGATACTTTTGATTCCTATTTATATTTTTATAGTAATTAAAGTAAAGTTATCCTCTCCGGGACCTATCTTTTTTGCACAGGAAAGAATTGGGTTAAATGGAGATCCTTTTTATATTTATAAATTCCGTTCGATGTTTGTAGATGCGGAAAAAGATGGTCCGCAACTATCTTCTGAAGAGGATGATCGCTGTACCCCCTGGGGGAAAGTTATGCGCAAATGGAGATTGGACGAGTTGCCTCAGTTTTGGAATGTCATCAAAGGAGATATGTCTCTGGTAGGCCCTCGCCCGGAGCGAAAATACTACATCGACCAAATCGTTCAGCGCGCTCCGCACTACAAGCACCTCCTCAAAACCCGGCCCGGTATCACCTCCTGGGGACAGGTAAAATACGGCTACGCCTCCAATGTGGATGAAATGGTGCAACGATTAAAATTTGATATTTTATATATAGAAAATATGTCGCTCGCCCTCGATCTGAAAATCCTCTTCTACACCCTCGTCGTCCTGCTACAGGGAAAAGGAAAATGATTTATTTAATAAAAACCTATTTGTTATTTCGACGATTTTTATTGCACACCCACCCGCAAGCGGTTCACTCATTCAAAAGTCCTTAGGGACTTTCTTATTCGTTCATCTCTACGAAATGAAAATCTGATTCCTAAGTTACCTGTAAAGTACTAGCAGGGAGCATCTGTTCTTCGCTTCCTGGACAAGATCTCTCACTCCGTTCGAGATGACAAAATAATAAATATATTTTTTACTCCCGCTCCCTAAAAAACTGAAACAAAACATACCCCACAATACAAAATACCACCGCACAAATCCCCGTCATCCGAACGCCCCAGTCATTGTCTGCCGTTCTACCTAAAAGCAGGAGAGAGGGAAAAATGAGATTCGCCAAACTGATGCCCATCTTCATCATAAAAGCCCGTACTGCAAAAAACATCCCGGACTGATTCAGACCCGTTTCCTCCTCGTGATGATGCACGATGTCCGCCACAATTGCATTCGGAATAATGCTAAAACAAGCCATCGGGATAGCTGCAATTAAAGCTAAAACATAAAATAATATATTCGTAGAAACAGGTATATTTCCTATCAAAGCGACACTGCCAAACAAGGCTGAAAATATGATGAAAGCAACAGATAAAACAAATTTTTTATTCGTTTTTTTTGTAATATAATTCACCGGAACGTACAAGGCCAAACTACCAAACAAAGCAATCGTCAAAAACACAGTCGCCTTCTCTTTTTCCATCCCCATCAATACCGTGATGTAGTAACTCGCGCCCAACTGTATAAAAGTCAAAGACAACCAATACATTAAATCCGAAGCGGCAAAATATCGAAAATTCTTATTATTAAAAACAGATTTTATAGCAGTGCTGAGATTGATGGAAACGGGTTGCTGGTGGCTGTATTTGTTTTCATTTAAAAATAAAACCGGAACCATCATGCACAAAAAAGAAAACAAGGCAAACCCGCCAATCACCATCTGAAAAGCACCTACGGAATGATACCCGGCATCCTCCAATTGTCCTTGAAAAAGATAAGCTGTATTACCAATGATGAATCCCAAAATCCAGGTCACTGCGATCATCGTACTGATCTTCATGCGGTCTTCAGCATGATGTCCCAACTCACTGATCAAGGCCGTATAAGGAACGACGTAAATCGTCATTGATAAAAACAATAAAAAAGAAAATATAAGTAAAGCTATAGTATTAAGTGTAGTAGGTTCAAAGGAAAATGGAAAAAAGACAAGGAAGGAAAACACCGCAAAAGGCAGGGCGGCAATGGCCATGAGTTTTTTTCGCTTGCCAAAATTGGATTCCGTTTTGTCCGACCATTGGGCAATCATCGGATCGGTAATGGCATCAAATAACCGTCCGCCAAAAGCAATCAATCCAATAACTGTCAGAATACCCAATACTTGTCCTTGATATATAAATTCGGGGAATATAACTTCCTTGCCTTCCTCCGGCGGCATATAAAAATAAACCATGAGATTGGCGGCTCCAAAACTGGCCAGCGACCAGCCGAGCTGACCGATGGCATAGATGATGAGTTGCGAGAGTGGGGGACGAGGCGTGTCGTGCATAGCTAACCGTTTGGGCGGTTGCCTAATTGAACTTAAAAAATTAACTACCGAACTTTTTTGCTTATGTCAATGACATTGCCCTTTAGGGGTTGGCATTTTCAGCCGTTCATTTTTAAAATCAATAAGCTTGAGAAATAATATACTTATACTCAACCGCCAATTAAAAAATTCCTTGTGAACTGTTAAAGGTACTAAAACCAATTAATTGATCATAACGACTGCCCAATGGACGATAATATACCAAAATTTGATATTGATTTTCTGCTTCATACCAATTGCCTTCCGTCACCGAAAAATCAGGTAACTGTTTTCCTTCTTTTACAAATCCGTAGAAATAATTGTAAAACCCCTGCTTGAGTTTAAGGGTCAGTTGATAGGCGCGTAAATCGTCGTTGTAGTGCATTCGATACTGCTCCTCCTGAGAATAATCTGAAAAAGCCCCCATGACATAGAGGTTGCCATTCCGATAAGGACGATTGGCTTCCAGGGTGAAAGTAACATTGACATAATCGGATTCGAGATTGTTTTGGAGGAGATCCTGGGCGATGAGTCGCTGGTTTTCATCCGGCAGATTTTGTTGGAAAAAATCATTGATTGTATTTTCAGCAATCTCTTCTTCCGTATTGTTATTGTTGCGGGCATTGCCAAAAAGCGGCTGGGAAATATTAGGTAAAATATTTTGAACTTCATTGTCAATTATAAATTTACCATTAATATCTTTATAAAATAAATAAGTTTCTGCTGCCCGTATGGGTTCAGGAAATAAGGTAATATAATATTCGTCATTTTCCTCTACAATGGATTCCACTTGTTCAGACATCATCGACAAAGTTCTGGTGTCCAATACTCTAAACTCCTTTCCGGCTGGAAAAACAATTTTACTCAAATAAGAATAATCTAAATTTGGAGCGCGGATAAATTTGGGTTCCACATTCTCAATGGCCAGATCCCAGCGATCATTTTGCAAAACGGTTACTTTAAATTCTGACCTGGGATTTTTTACATCCATACCTTTATAAGATATATTAAAATTAATGGCCTGATGCGTCCTGATTTTGATATTCTCAGAGGTGCGGGTCACTCTTGGCGTAATGCTGACTTTTTGATCCACTACTGAAAATCGTCTGGTGAGCACGATGTCTTCCACATCTTCATTGGCATAAACTTTCAATATGTAATTTCCTGATTTATTAAAGCAAAGATCCTGATTTGGCAATTCTAAAGTATAATTTAGAAAAGGAACATTAGTATTAAAAGCATTGTCAAAATCCTGAATTTCTTCACTTGAAAATCCGTCAATGTATTCCATGTCTGCCAAATCGCTAGGTTTCCAGTCTGCATTACAGTGAATAATCGTATAATAATAATCTGTATCCTCGTCCTCTGACAAATCATCAAAAGACAAAACCAGTTTGCTCATCACTTCTATATTATCACAGGAGCGCAATGGAAGAATAGGCGCGGAAAGCGGATAGTTTTTTGGATGGAACAAAACAGTCTTTATATTTTCTTTATATGTTTTATTGAAATAAACAGGAGCCTCCTCTTGTCCGAAAAGAGCGAATGTGATTAAAGTAGCGAGCGATAAAATAAAATATTTCATATAAAAATAAAAATTTTAAATCATTTTCTAATATCCAATTGATCAATCACCAAATTGTGATGCTGCAAAAATTTCTCATAAACTTCAATCAGCTCTTCGTAATCCACCAGCAATTTTTCTGCACTCAATCCCTCTTCCCTGCGCTCCATTCTAATCTTGTGATATTCCTTAAAACCCAGAAGGATAGTTTCATAACGTCTGGCCGTCTTTTTTAGTCTAAGCAGGTGTTCACTAGGCGCACTATCTGCCCCTTCCGTCAAATCCTGATTGACGAGTTGGATCAGCCGTACCTTGAAAAATTCGGCTAGTTTTATCAGGTAATCGATCTTTGGCTCTGCCAATCCTTTCTCATAAGAAGCGATATTACCCCGGTTGAGGCCCAGCTTTTTAGCGAGTTCTTCCTGGCTTAGGTTTTTCTCCCGCCGCAGGTAGCGAATATTCGGTCCAATCAATCCCATGTTATAAATATTTCCACAAAATTGTAAAAAAATTTATCAAAATGATAATTTTTATGGAAGAATTAAGCCATTAATCAAAAACTCGCTCAAGTTATTATGCAGTTTAAATTGATTAGTTGCTTAAGTCAAAAAAGTCTTGTAAAATAAAAAACCTCCTGCATAAAGCAAGAGGCCAAAATGAGTGTCTGGTTTTGATATATATAATAGTAAGGCTGAAATAGGTTGACTTTAAATAGCCCTTAGATTTGTAATAAACTTATATGTCCTTATATGCCTTATATGGTTCAAAAAAAAGCGTCCTGCTCGTCCTGTTGATCTTGATACTTGCGCTTGATCTTGAACTTAAAATGCTTGCACTTGAAAACTAAAACCCAATCGCCAATCCTACTTTCGTATGAAAAACATATTCGTTTTGATCTCCTGGGTTTGCACCCATATAAATATTCGGGTTAATTAGTAATTTTCCCATATTAAAGTAAAACCCGGTAGAAACTCCCATATTGATTTCCAGATTTGCCAATGTGGGCGTAGGATCATTTTCAGAGGGCGGGAAGAAATTTTTGGCCGTTAGCATTTTTGTATCGGCCCCCACACCGAGGTAAAGCCCTCTGTATCGCTTCCTGAAATGATACCGCACATCTGCCTGCGCACCCACCAATAAATCCTCTTGAAAAATTTCCTTGATTTGGTTTTCCCGAAATCTGCTTTCGAATTTACTATAATGAACCGTAGCTGCCAGATTGAGGCTCAGTTTTCTGAGCATGGCCAGTTCGTAAGCCACGTCCACTCCGATAGGTACATTCACCTCGTCGATGTCTGCAAAATTGACCATCGCTGATGGTCCGATTTTAAAATGATTTTGAGCCACACTTTGCTGAATAGAAAATCCAAAAGCCAGGGCAAAAATTAAAATAAGTTGTTTCATGATGTCGTGTATTTGATTTTAGAATAAACCCAAGCAAAGGGAAATTCGGGAACTGATCAAGTTTTTTAGAAATCTTTAGGACAATTCTGGTGACTTTTAATATTTCATTAAGAAATGAAATACTTTCATCGAAATTCTGCTAGGATTTGCCGGAAAAAGTAGAGAAAAACAAATAATAATAATATCTAATGTATAAATCAGGATGCTACAATTTTGAAATTTTGGTTTTTGATAAAAATTTAATTCCCGGCATCTTTGAATTATGAAAAAGCGAAAAAAGAAATGTTAAGAAAAAAATAAAATGTATGTTTTTGGAATGTTTTTCAAAAAAAATGGGATTAGTATAGTAACCTTTTAAGGAAAAGTGACATATACCTATAAACCTCCGAAACAATCCAGGAGGGCATAACCAAAATTTATTTAGAACCGTTCTTAGGGATGAGAAAACAATAGAGTGTAAATTATACTTGCTCTTTTTTAAGATTGGCTGCGTTAAAAAGCCTCGCCGATGCCCTGCATGCTTACCCGCCCGCATGCGGTTCGGGAGAATACTCCCTCATGTTTTTTGCCTTGCCAACCTAAAAAATAACTGCGTCTAATTTGGACACTTTATTATTCTCTCATCCCTTAGGCAAATACCTTTGAAGCGAAAGAGGCAGATGTTAAGTGGAAACATTTATCATCCGGGCGACTGAAATTTTAAAATTTCAAACACCCGATCTGTGCGGAAGTGGCAGCTTCCTTTTTCATCGGATTTGACAAAGAACAATATAAAAAAAATGTGGAACGAGATGGCAGTCCCGGCCCACAGTTTAATGATGTAGGTTCTGTGAAGAACCCAGTCTCAGTTGTACAGGCAAGATACAGATTTTTCTGCACGCTTCCAAGCGGGTGGGGTTTGCCCGGATCTACATCGCATTTATTAACCTATTTAAAATGTAGATTTATGAAAAATCTGAAGGAAGTCCTGAAAGATCAGGCAACCGTATTGAGTGAAAAGGAACAGAAAATGATCACTGGAGGTTCCGGTGGGGGGGAGAAAGAGGAATACCCCGTTGATCCTAACTCTGGCGGGTAAGTAAAACCAATCGGCTTTCAGTTTTATCTGGAAGCCGATTTTTCTTTTAAACTTTTGTACTAAGCCAGGTTCTTTCTGCTATAGGTAAGTTAGTCTCTAGTTTATCCCTAACGTACTTTTTATTCCGTTCCACCAACTTTTGCTGGCATTTTAGGAAGTTGTTTAGAAGGATATATACCTCTTCACTTAAATTCCCAATTTGCTTCTTTTTAAATAGAAAAGTTTTAAATGCTTTTTGAGTCCTGAAAAGTTTTACCGTTGGTTCTGTAGTTGTAGTCATTTTCTGACTATCCCAGATTTCGAATAGTGCCTTTAGTTTCAATAAACTGATTCTATAATATAAATTTAAATTATATGGTGGGCGGATTTTTTTTATGACTGTTAATACCCGGGCATATTTTTCCTCTGTGAAAAGCACAAGAGCGGTGGAATAAATGCGCAAAGATTGTCTAATTTTCCAGGGCGTTTTATCTATATTTTCAGCAATAAAAATTTTGGCAAATTCCATTTCATTATTAGCGACACAGAAATTTAATATATTTTGAAAAGTAGTGACACTTACATGATCTATTTTAAATGGAGAATCCTTTGAAAATTTCATTTTATACAATTCCAGACTTTCCTCAATTTTTGAATTTTTACTTTTTCTATTTACATCAGCATTTCTATTTAAAATATAATTAAAAATTATTAATCCCTCTTCATTCCTTAATCGGGTAATATTATCTATAATTTTTTGGGACAGTTTATCATGTTTAGGGTTCATGAAATCTATTCTAAATAGAGTGAGCTGTTTATAATAATCCAGAAAGTCAGTTTGAGGAAGTCTTTTATACAGGGAATGGGCTTCCTTGAACGAGGGAACTTTAGTGATTTTTGAAAGGGATCTAGCCGTTTCAAGTTCACTTTGTAGTTGAAAAGAAAGCATGGTATAATATAGATCAAAAGCATCTTTTGTTTCGAGTAACAAATCCTCATTTATCTCTCTGGTAGTCTTTGAAGTAGTCGTATGGAAAAAAGTGTCATACTTGATTTTAAACTTTTCATATTGATACTGAAAGCCGCTTAGATTTTTTCGTTCAATCATATCTGTTTTCCGATCCAATTCCCGGAAGTACAACTTCGGCACATTTTCTTCATTCGCTACTTTCTGGATAAGATTACTACGCAGGAATGGCTCATCCTTTACCGCCTTTAGAATAAGAAAATCTTCGACTTCCTTTTGAAATTTTCTCAGATAATTAGAAAGAGCTGTTGCGTTAAATTTCTCCTTAAATTCCAAGGCAGCAAACATTCCTTCTGCTGGTGGAATGGGATCAAAGTGTGGATGAAAAGGAATAAGATATTTTAGAAATGCTTCATTGCGGAGAGCATTTTTTGCGGATGGGCGGGCGAGAAAGCCCTGAAAATGCTTGATTTCTTTAGGTTTTATACACTTTAGTAATAAAAAAATGTGATTTTTTTTCTGCATAATTTTTTATAGAAAATTGATGAAAAAATCTAAATAAAATATTGATTATCAATTGTTTATAGATTTTTGTGCAAAATTTTGCCGATGAAAATTACGAATTAAATAGAAAAAAAACAAAAAGTTCCTTTTTACCTTAGCACTCAAGCCTTCTCAGCCGGCCCCAATTAACCAGGGCAGGGGATTCATTTCTACCTGCCCATACATAAAATAGTGGTTTTATAATGGATAATTAAAAAACCCGGATGCTTTAAAGAAAGCGATCCGGGTTTTTTATTTGAAGAAGATTTATGGAAGTTAAATAATTAACCGCCTAACTTCTCCTAAAGCATCCTGCCCTGAAACTGTCAGGCAAAGCCTTGACATTCATCGTCAGGTGGAACACCTGACAGGAAAAGAGATTTCGTATCAGGTGTTCCACCTGATACAAGCAACAAGCAGGCTCTTTATTTTCGACGGTTAATTTCTTAAACTCAATAAAAATCTTCTAATTCATAATATCCTGCGTCAAATCAAATGGATTGAGTCGGTCTAAATCAATAGAAAAGGTAATCCGCCGCCAAAATTTATCCTCTCCCAGACTCTTGACCTTGCTCTGTAATTCCGGAGAATACTGAAAAGGAATATATATTTTAGCTATTTTAAATAAATCCAATTCCAGTCCCACTGCCCATATAAACTGTTCGGAAACATCGCTGGGATTGTTTAAAACAGAAGGTCGGGTTTCCTGATAGTATCCCAAATCAAAGTAGGGCCGAAGCGTAACGGGTGTGTTGACAGGCAAATCTGCTGTCACATTAAGTGCCAAAACAAAATCATTGGAAACCGGATATTCCTCACTCATTACAGGCAGCTTAAAACCTCCTCCGCTGTTTCCTACCTGCTGCGTAAATATTCCGGATTGCTCCGAACGACCCAGGTATAAATTGTCATAGTAATAATCCCGCTCCCCATTTTCAGCCAGATACAATGGATATCGACCAAAATCCTTATCTGAATTATGCAGGAAAGCTCCACCAAATACCCGGAAGTAAACACCCTTTCCTTTGCGGTCATAAGTATATTTGTATTTAGCCTCTACCGTAGCCCGGACATAGGATTCTCGAAAATCTATAACATTCCCCAAAGAATCGGTAATGGATAATTTCAGGTAATCCTCCCCGGTTACACCTACTTTAAAACTATAAGGATGTAATATTCTGTTGTTTTTAAAATTATAATTTAAATTATAAACCTGACGGTCCAAAATTTTATTTCCCATATAGGTGGCTACTCTGTTAGAATCAATTTCCACCAATTCAATTTTTGCCTCTTCATCATATATAAATAACGCTCTTGCATCAATCGTTTGCTTGATTTTGCTCCTTGGGTTTTTATTGCGGAACTCAAGGCTTAAATTCGGAACAACACGCCGATACAATTCGTGATAATCAAATTTGAAATTATAAAATTTATTAAAAGATTTATACTGAGTTCCGAGTGTTACTTTTCTCACAAAACCTTTTTTCGGATATAAATGATACCGAAATTCGGCAAAGCCCAACGGATACATAGAATCGTCAAAATTGGGATCTTTTGAGCCAAATCCGTACATCGGAGCCAGCATCCATTCAAATTTTTTGCCGGGAACACCCAGGTTGTGGAAGGCCAGTCCTGCCATCGTTTTATCATAATTATTCCAGCCCAACACAGGAGCAATCCCCAAAGTAGATTTATCCGGGTTGTTAATAGCGGTCAGTGGCTTTATCCGGAATGGTCTTTTGGTAGAATTATTTTTCCGAACGGTTTCTACCATTACCTTTTGGGCATCTATACGCACTACATCGTAATCGCCATCCTTGAAATCCAATTCCTGCTTTCCTTCCATACCTTCGTACCATTGTGTATGCACAATCTGCCCGTCCTTCATCCCGGACACGGAAAAAGGTCCTTTGACTGTTCCTTTATTTTCTATATTTACTTTTCCATCCTTGTACTTCCCGATGGCATAATCCAAATCAATTTCTTTTTCTATCAAATCCTGAAAAAACCAGGACAAATCCTTCCCGGTTTCTCTTTCAAATGTCGTTTGAATATCCTTAGGACCGGGATGTTTGAATTTCCATTCTTCGTAGTAGGCATTCATGGCCTGATTCATCATATCCGTTCCGAGATAAGATTCTAAGTAAGTAAATAAAGCCGCCGGAAGCATATAAGCACTCACCCCATAATTAAAATTGGTAAGTTGTTCTGAATGAGTAGCAACGGCCTGGCATCTTTTTGAGCAGGCGCATAACTGGTAGGCGGTATAATCCACATTGTGCTGATCGCCTTCGATCATTTTACCTATTCCACCCAAAAACTCACCAATATTTTGAGGAGCACCATAGTACTTTTCCGTATATCTTTTTTCGATATAAGAGTTTAATCCTTCATCCATCCAGGGATAAACTCTTTCGTTGCTTCCCAGTATGCCGTAAAACCAATTGTGTCCCACCTCATGCGTGATCACGATGTCCAGAAGTTTGGCAGAGCCGGATAGTCCAATGACGGTGATCATGGGATATTCCATTCCTCCTCCGGCACTCAGCGCACTCTGGACTGCGGTAGCATGAGGCCAGGGATATTCTCCTACGTTGTCGGAGTAGAATTTTACGGAGCGGTTGAGGTATTCGGTTCCGCGCATCCAGATTTTCGTTTCTTTATTAGAAAACATCGCCCAGGTATCTACTTCTTTCCCGGAGGCGAGGGTGACGCTGGATTTTTGTACGTAAAATCGCTTGTCTGCAAACCAGGCAAAATCGTGGACGTTTTGTGCGGTATAATTAAGTGTTTTAAGTTTTTCAGCAGATTTTGGGAAGGTATCTTTTCTTTCCGGCCAGTTTTTGCCTTCTAATATTTTTAAAATGCGATTAGATTCTTCTACTTTTTTATTTAGAAACTCGAACTCACTTTCCGTTTGAAGGGTTCCGGTAGCACCGACTACATAATTTTCCGGAAGGGTAATTGTCACATCAAAATCTCCAAATTCAGAGTAAAACTCTCCCTGATCCAGGTAAGGCATTGGATGCCAGCCGTCCCGGTCATAAACGGC
>JAHDCK010000048.1:0-2532 GCA_020629915.1 Saprospiraceae bacterium | reverse complement strand
TCCACTGGAAAAATAAAATCGCAAACTACCATTTTCCAGCATTTGTTTGGCCATTGCTGTTTGGGTATTTTTATAAGCATTGGGCCAGAGGTGTAGATAAATTTCATTTAAATCATCCGGAGAATTATTGGTGTACCTCATAGAGATTTCTCCGGTGAGGGTATGCTTGGAATCATCTAGGGTGACATCAATATCGTAATCCACTTTCTGCTGAAAATAGGCTTTGTCTTGAGCAGAAAGTGAAAAGTGAAGAGATGAGATTAGGAATAATAACCAAATGGGATATTTCATAGCTATTAGTTTTGGGTTCAAATAAACGGAAAAGGTAAGGAATTTCAAATTATTAAAAATGAAAAAAGGCAGATAGTAAGAGAAAAGCTAAAAGTTAATTGGGTTTATGAAAGGGAAAAAATAGAACAGGCAGAAAAAAACCTTGCCAAGGAAATGACAAGGTTCCTAACTATGGACACCCTATGACCTTTTATGGCGTAAATCCATAGACAATATTTTATGACTATCAAATATCGCAAAATCTGGTCAAAAATTCAATGATTTTTTTAGGATTATTAAAAAAACTACTTTTTGACATGATTTTAACATTTTTTGTAAACAGTTGATAACCAATGGTGTTCTTATACATTAATAACCTTTAGTAAGGGTTTTGGAATTGTAAACTGGAACCTGCAAAATCAGGTATTAATTTTGATGTTATTCTATTAAAAGAGGCTAAAGGCACTCGATTTGTCAAAAAAATATCCTTTTGGTTAAATACTTGTTAATAACTTGCAAAACAAATGGAATTTCCAAAAAGAAGTGATATTTTTGAAATTGTAATTATTAATCAAATAAAATTTAAATTCATCATGAAAAAATTCTTGTTATTATTTGCTATGGTTGCCTTTATGGGTACTTTCTCTTATGCTCAGTGTACAAAATCTGCTAAAAAAGTAAGCAGTGCTGAAAAAACAGCTTGCACAAAAGCAACATCTGCTAAAAAAGGATGCTGCGCTGCTGCTGCAAAATTAGCTTCTGACAGCCCTGACATTGAGAAAAGAGTATGTGCGAAGTCTGGAAAAAGTGCTTACTACAAAAAATCAGTATGTTCTGCTTCCGGAAAAACTTCCTATGCACAAGTAGAGTACTGCTCTAAATCAAAGGCATTTGTAAATGTTTCTCCAAGCGCGAAAGCTGTTAATGCTTCTGCTGGAAAAGCATCATCTTGCACAAAAGCACAAAAAGCTGCTTGTTCAAAAGGTGCTTCTGCAAAGAAAGCATCTTGTACAAAAGCTGAAAAAGCTGCTTGCGCTAAGTCTGCTTCTGCAAAGAAAGCATCTTGTACAAAAGCTGAAAAAGCTGCCTGCACGAAGTCTGCTTCTGCAAAGAAAGCATCTTGCACCAAAGCTGAAAAAGCTGCCTGTACGAAGTCTAAAAAAGCTTGTACTAAAGGAGCAAAAACAGCTACTAATGAAGTAAAAGCAAAGAAAGTTAGCTTGACTAGCGACGAGCAATAATTGAGAATTGATCAATTTATCATAAAAAAGCCCTTCCAGACGGAAGGGCTTTTTTTTTATGCGTTATTCTGCTAATTTTGGGTAAACAATTTCAAGCATGGAACCACCCAAATCACTTCAAACTCAATTGCTCGACCTGGTACGCCAGAAAATCCCACCGAAAGCTTCGCTTGCTCACGAACTAGCCGAAACCCTCCATATTAGTATGGATAGTGCCTATCGACGCATCCGGGATAAAACCCTGCTAAGCTTGGATGAATCGGTAACCATTGCCAAGGCTTATGATATTTCTCTGGACAATCTCGGCAATGTCAACCCCAATGTAATTCCTTTTCACTTCAAGGGTTTGGATTATAATTTGAATAAAATGGAGGATTACCTCAAAAGTGTCCTCAAGCAATTTGAATTGTCTGATCCTTTTTCAAACCAACGGGTGATCCTGGCCTTTAAGGACTTGCCGATATTTCATTTGTTTCAGTTTCCGGAACTAGCTGCTTTTCGGTTATTCTTCTGGAAGAAAACCATTTATGCACTACCTGATTTTAAAGATGCCCAGTTTAGTGTGGATGGAATAAGTGAGTTGAATTTGCAGTTGGGGGAGTTGGTTCACTTGAAATATGCTGACTTACATTCCGTAGAAATCTGGTGTGATGAAATGATCAATAGTGTTATCAATCCGGTTTGGTATTATTGGGAATCCGGTATTTTTAAAACAAAAGAAGATGCTATTTTAATATGTGAAAAATTATTGGAGCTTTTGGTGCATCTGGAAGATCAGGTGGCTAGAGGTAGAAAGTTCAGTATAAAAAAACCCAGGGAAGGAAAGCCCAATTTTGAGGTGTACTACAATGAAGTGACCATTGCGACGAATATGATTTTTATTTCTAATGAAGAAAAGGAAACCCTCTATCTTGTCCAGGGTGCATTGGATTATCTTTATACGGATAACGGTCCTTTTTGCAAACAAATAAAATCGTATTTAGAAACGCTTATACAAAAATCTACCCGGATGAGTATGGAG
>JAHDCK010000490.1 GCA_020629915.1 Saprospiraceae bacterium | reverse complement strand
AGGTTTTTATAATAATAAAAATTATAATAAAATGAAATTAAATATTTTTAAAAATAAAACGAGAGATAAAAAAGATACCCTGCCCCATGCCGGAACGCTGGCCTTCCATTTTTATGGACGGAAAGCGGGACAGCCGTTGCGCTACGGACATCTGGAAATGATTCCGTTGTTTGGACAAGCCGGGCCCGAGGGATTGTATGCGACTCCTGAAACAAACCTGACCCTGACGAAGGTGACGACTTATGGTCAGATGATGTTGCTCAATGTCTCTGCCAAGCACGCTATTGTGCCGTTGCATCTGGGTTACTTCCAGCAGGGGGCTCAGAATCACGCCATGTGTACGTCCTGGATTTTGAATCCGAATGAAGAAAAACTGTTTAAGGATGCTTGTTGCATTCAGCAATCCCAGGGCGGTTATATTAAAAATCAAAATGCCCGGTTCATTATCCTGCCGCACCAGTTGCGGACTAAAGCGACGGAATTGAAGGGACAGGAAAACTACGGTAAACTTTGGAAGGCCATTGCTGCTTTTAATGAAAAGGTGGGTTTAAAAAACCGGGGCCATCTGGATGAACTCAAGCAAGTTTATCAGCCGGAGTTGTTGCAGACAGTTTATCACCTGGAGCCACAGCCGGGGCAGACCGGAGCCATCTTCCTGAATCGGGGGAAGGTGGTTGGAATTGAACTGGCACCGGATGCGGATTTCTGGAAGGAACTGCACGTGCCGTTGGTGATGTATTGCTACGCACCTTTGCGCCTGGAAGCAGATTTGGCGAATGCGCCAATTGGAAAGGGCATGGAACTGGACCGAACCGGAATCACTTCTATTGATGAATTGAAGCTGGCTTATCGCGAGCTAAAGGCGAAGCGATTAGAGGCTGCCGAGCAGTTGATCGCTCAAATAAGCGGAACAGTTATCCATACCTCCAATGAATATTCTACGGGAAAGCATCGCCTGCAAAATCTTACGGGTGGAAAATGGAAAGGGCAAGGCGTGACCTACAAAGGTCAGCCGGTTTATCTTTCTATGTTTAATAGAGAAGATTTTTACATAAATTAAAATCTAATTTATTTCTTATTAAAAGCCAAAGTTGTCGTTTTGATACCTTTGGCTTTTTTGTTTGTTAAAAAATCAATAACTTGAAAGGAGTTTTTTTATATTAAAAAATAACGCGATATGAAATGTAGTTTTATTTTTCTTATAAATATTGTATTAATAAACTTTTGCATGGCTACCCATAACCAGGCAGGAGAAATAACGTACAAGCAACTCAGTGATTTTGAAATAGAATGCACCATCAAAACCTTTACAAGGGCATCTAGTGTTCCGGCGGATCGGGATAGCTTACAGTTGTGTTGGGGAGACGGAAATTGCGAATGGGTTTTGAGAAGTAATGGTGAGGTTGTTGGGGGAATTCCGCAGGGAGAATTTGTTGGTAATGATATGAAGCGGAATGTCTTTAAAGCCACTCATACGTATGCCAGTTTTGGTACCTATACCTTGTCAATGGTCGATCCCAATCGGGATGGAGGAATTTTAAATATCAATTCGGGTTTATCAGATAATCTTCCGTTTTTTATTGATAATACTTTTGAGCTTTCTGCTTCGATGAATAGTTCTCCGGTTTTGTTAGAGGAGCCTATTGATATTGCTTTTGTCGGTCAACTTTTTATACATGCTATCAATGCTTTTGACATAGACGGAGATAGCATTGCTTACCACATAGGTGTTCCGAAAGCAAGTCTAAATACCGATGTGGATAATTTTGTCTTACCGCATGAAATTGGATCATTTTACAATGGAGCTTTTTCTCTGGATGAACAAACAGGACTAGTTTCCTGGGATAGTTCAGTGGTTCAGGGAAAGTACAATATAGCGATTGACATTATCACATACCGCAATGGTCAAGAGAATGGTCGCCTGGTGAGAGATATGCGGATTGATGTGACGGATGGGAATGTACCGGGAGAAATTGATCCGGATTCTTTGTTTTTGGATGATGTTAATTTAGTGAATATTGGAGATACAATTGTGGTGCAGGTGGAGGCTTTTGATCCGGATGTTGGTCAGGAAGTTACTTTAACGGCTGCTTCGGGTTTGTTTGATTTTTTTGCGGAGCCACCGACATTTGTTGTCAATCACAATGGCAATTCAGCTTCGGGTACTTTCACCTGGATCGTCCGGGCGGAGCAGGGGCGGCAACAACCTTATATGATTGTTTTTAAAATTCGGGATGAAATAGGAGGAGCCGGGTTTTTGATCATGCAGTTTAAGATAGCAGGGAATTTTACGGCTTCTGTTTTTGATATAACAGATGAAAAAGATATACGAATATTTCCTAATCCTGCTAGTGCGGAAATGACAATTGAATCAAATGGGGATTTAAAAGAATATGAAATTTATGATAGGATTGGAAATAGAATAGCGCAAGGCACATTATTTAGGAGAAAAGAAATTGCGTTGACGGCATTGCCTCCGGGTGTTTATTTTATAGTGATTGATAGGGGAAGGGCACTGCCATTTATTAAGTATTAAGAGCATTTTTATATTTATTAAACCGAAGTTGTGCACAGGTGACTTCGGTTTTTTTATTTTGAATATCTTTGGTGAAACAACTCGTTTAGTATAAGATTTTTACATAAGTAACTGGACATAATAATGTTAAATTTAATTTGAAATGAGTTTTTGATTTATTCAAGGCAAAAAACATGAGGGAGTGTGAACTCCCGAA
>JAHDCK010000047.1 GCA_020629915.1 Saprospiraceae bacterium | reverse complement strand
CACCAGCAACAAGCAGGACTTGTTTTCGGCGGTTAATTATTTAATCTCAATAAGCTCGTTGTACATTTAAAATAAAAACAAATAAAAAAATGGCAAATAAGTTTTATAAATTAAAAGTAAAAAAGGTCATAGCAGAAACCCCCGAAACCGTTTCTCTGGTTTTTGAAGTTCCAGACGATTTAAAATCAATTTTTAAATATAAACAAGGGCAATATTTAACTTTAAAATTTAATATCGATGGGCAAGAAGCCCGGCGCGCCTATTCCATGTCCAGCAGCCCCTTGGAGCCGGATTTAAAAGTAACCGTCAAGCGGGTGAAAAACGGTTTGGTTTCAAATTTTATATATAATAAAATAAAGGAAGAAAGCGAGGTGGAAGTCATGTCCCCGGAGGGTCGGTTTTACACGAAGACCAATGAAGATAACCGCAAGACCTATTATTTGTTTGCTGCGGGGAGTGGTATCACGCCTGTTATTTCTATTATAAAAACGCTCCTCGAAGCAGAACCTCAAAGCACGCTTTTTCTCCTTTACGGAAACCGCAATGAAGACCAAATTATCTTCAATGAAGAACTGGGGCAACTCACCAAACGATATGCAGATCAATTCTACGTAGAACACACCCTGAGCCAACCCAAGCAGGAAAAAGCAGGTGGCCTCGGAAGTTGGTTTAAAAAACCGAGGATGAGCTGGCCCGGCTGGAAAGGGCGAATTGATACGAGTAAAGTCAAGGAGTTTTTATTAAAATACCCGGCGAGAAATAAAGACGTAGAATACTTTATCTGTGGGCCCAATCCCCTAATGGAATCAGTAAAGGATCACCTGAACAATGAAGGCGTGGATAAAAAGAATATCCATTTCGAGGTATTTACTTCCGCCCTCCCCGGAGCAGAATCCAAGGGCAATGGAACAACCGTTGCCACGGATGCCCGCTCCGTAAAAGTTCAGTTGGAAGGGCAGTGGGTAACAGTGGATTTAAAAGAAAAAGAAACCATTTTGGATGCCCTGCTTCGTATGGATCACAATCCGCCATTTTCCTGTACTAGTGGAGCCTGTTCTACCTGCATGGCCAAGGTCGTCAAGGGAAAAGTAGAAATGGAAGTCTGCTACGCTTTGGATGATGATGAAGTGGAGGAAGGTTATATTTTGACTTGTCAGGCCAAACCTACAGAGCCCGGGACGGAAATTACGTATGAGATTTAATTTTATAGAATAAAAAAACGCCACTACAATTTCTGTAGTGGCGTTTTGTCTTTTTATAATATATTTCAATTAGAATTTTAAAACCTTCTCGGAATAAAAACTTCCATCCTCTAGTTTTATATTTATAATATAATAACCACTAGGATGTTTAGAAAGGTCAAGCGTATCTTCAATCGCAACAGCATGTTCGTAAGATTGATTCAGAACAGGTTGCCCTAAAATATTATATATTTCAATGGTCGCTTTTTGAGCATTTTTGAAAGCGGCCTGATAATATAAAATTCCCTTAGTCGGATTGGGGGAAATTTGCACCTGACGGATAGAAGAAGGTTGCTCTGTAGAAGACACCAGCGAAAATTCCATCCAGTTCATATTAAAAGGAGCTTGTGTGATCAGCAGTCGCATAGTATGTTGTCCCGCCGGAAGATCCACTTCCTCCATATTATTAGACCAAACCTGCCAGCCGCCTGTGGCGGGAAAACTGGCAATATGCAGCAGGTCAGTATTTCCCTGATCGTCCACCAATTGCAAGGCAATGCTCCCAGGTTGCTCCGAAGCTGTTCGATAGTTTACCTGATACGTTCCGGCTGTGCTTACATCAACCAGGTAATCCAGAAAATCGCCACTATCCAGATAGCCAATATTTTCTCCGCCACCCACATCGGTTGTCGTTTCCAACTGGACACCTTCCTGATAAGAAAAATCCTCGGCCTCAATTTTGCCCGGAATAGGCAAAAACGGCGAAAGCGTATTTTTCACGAGTTCCATAAAAAAGGTTTCCAACACCACTCCATCCTCACTCGTGATCTGCGTTCCATCATAAGAAATGCGAATGGTTTGGCTGGCTTTCAAGGTAGCATCAACTGTAAAATAGACGAGTCGGGGATTATCACTATCCACCTCTACATTCGTGATGGGAATATTCGTTCCATCCGCGAAAATTTCAAAATTAGCAGGAGAGGCAGGGAAAGAAGCCGCATCAAAAAATTTATTGATATTCATTTGGATCGTATTCGCATCTACCGTTTGCGCAGCCATAAATTCTGTCGGCAAATCCGAAATTGAACCGGAAGGCACAAATTCAAAACTGCTGATATTAAATCCTTCGTTGTCCACGTAAAATTTAAGATACTTATCTGTTGTTTTTAACACCACGTCCGGGATCGTAAGCGTTTGCCAGGATTGCCAGCCGCCCGTATTCGGTGAATACCAGGGAATAGTAATGGCCGCATCGCCCGCTTCAAAGTGGAAGTTTCCTCCCGTTGTCCCGGAAGCCAGCCGAACATTGATGTCATAAACACCGTCAGCTGCTACATCGATATTGTATTTCATCCACTCGTCCGTATTGACCCAGGCGACGTGGTAGCCATTGGAGTTGATAACGTTATTAGAGGCTTCGATATCCACACCGTCATTTCTATACGTCCAGCCCGTATTCCAGGTGGTAAAAACGCCGGTTGTTACATTATAATTAGCGACATCTGTATCCCAATAAGCTTCTCCCACCACACCCATTTCAAAATCAGAAGCATGGATAACCCCGGGAATGGTATGTTGTTTAAAGGGAACTAGTTCATCTGATTGCACTTGCCGAAACATTGCATCAATCACATCTTTTTGTATGTGACAATTTTCTATTTTTAAATTTTCAGCCAGTTCCATCAAGGTATTTTTTGCAAAATCAACGGTTGGTTGTGTACCACCATTTTCCCAGTAATTGAGTAAAGATTGATAAGCCGTTGTTTTTGTAACAGATGCCGGGCCGGAAATAGATTCTATCTTTTTCATCGGCCACCAGGCCCAGCCTATTTTGTTATCCTCCAAAAGGCGAATAGCATCCCGAAACCAAACATTGGAGTTTTCTCCGCTTTCTCCTAAATAGAGGGGAACATCGTATTGGTTCCGAATATTCAAAACCCATTGTATGGAAGCCTGATCGTTAATTGACCAGTATTTGTGCGGGCCGTAAACCAAATTGTCATCCCAGGGCGGTGTCAGTCCCGTAAAATCATTCGCAAACCAGTTGCCTTCTATTATAATAATATGATTGGGATCGACGCTGCGAATAGTATCTGTCAAGACCTGATACAAACTGCGGAGGGCTGTTCCACCCGGTAAATCCCAGTTGGGTTCATTTAGTAAATCATAACCGCCTACCCATTGCTCATCGGCATAACGTATGGCGAGTTGCTTCCAAAGAGCCACCATTTTGTCCTTGTTGTCCTGACTTTCCCAGAGGGAAGGTTTAGTCGGATCATAATCGGAAATCCCCTGGTCGTATCCCTGTCCACCCGGCGCACCATGCAAATCCAAAATGACATACATCTCGTTTTGCTTACACCAGGAAATCAAACTATCTGTTAGTTCAAACCCTTTGTTTAGCCAGGTTTGTTGGCCGGGTACAGGTTCTTCCTCGATGGGCAGCGTAAATAATTTATAATGCATTGGCAGGCGGACGGAATTAAATCCCCAGGCTTTTAAAGAATCTATATCAGCTTTCCGACAGTGATTAGCCAGCCATTTTTCGTAAAATAAATCGGTATTGGTTTCTCCGATCAAGCCTTCAATCGCTTCCCGGATTTGATATTCAGCACTGGCAAAAGCCGCCGTCTGAAGCATATATCCTTCCTGAAGCATCCAGCCACCTAATCCCATTCCTCTAAGTAAAATCGTATCGCCTTGCTGATTGACGATAACTTTTCCCTGGGTTTGCAGGAGATGTTGTCCCTGAATAGTTCCAAAGAAAAATATTGACAAGACGAACAGTATATTTAATTTTTTCATAATTGTAAATATTAGGAATTATCCAATTTTATTGAAATACCCGAACGTAATCCACGATCATCCTTTGCGGAAATTGGGTAGAATTATTAGGATATCCCGGCCAGTCTCCTCCAACAGCCACATTCATAATAAAAAAGAAGGGCGCACGGAAAGCGGCCAAATCACCCGGAGTTATATCCGCTGTGTGATACAAGACATCATCTAAATACCATTTGATTGATTGTGCATCCCAGATAATAGTGAATACGTGAAACTCATCTGCAAAAACTCCGGATGAAAGAGAAGTGTTTCCACCATAAGAGGAATGCCCGTTTTGGTTCCAGTGAATGGTTCCGTAAGTAGTAGAAGGCAGGTGTCCAACTAATTCCATAATGTCAATCTCGCCACAATGAGGCCACCCAGCAGTAGAAAAGCTTTCCCCAAGCATCCAAAGTGCCGGCCAAATTCCTTGTCCTTGTGGCAGTTTGGCCCGAATATCAATTCGCCCAAAACGAAAAGTCTGTTTTCCCTGAGTCGTGATACGGGCAGAGGAATAGCCGCTTCCCTCAGTACGGGCTTCGATAACCAGTTTGCCATTTTGAACAGTAGCGTTGCTGGTTCCGGCTTTGTAGTTTTGCAATTCGTTATTACCCCAGCCGTGATCGCCGGTTTCGTAATTCCAGTCACTTGTATTTAAACTATTCCCATCAAATTCATCTGCCCACACCAATGTATAGCCCGGGTATGCGTCAGGTGTAATATAACCCTCATCATCATTTGGTACGAATTCATCATCATTTCGGATAGTTCCGGTAGCTTTGGTGTTATCCGCCGAGGCATTTGTGGCACCGGACAAGGCAACTTTAAAAGTTTCATCTCCCTCATAATCCGTATCTGCTACAACGGAAATACTAATAGTCGTTTCTCTGGCTCCGGCTTCGATGGTCGCTGTCCCTGAGGCTGCGGTATAATCCTCCCCGGCAATAGCAGTTCCATCCTGAGTTTCATAGTTGACAGTAATTCTTTCAGAGGAGGATTCTGTATTTTTTATTTTAAAAGTAAAAATAGTTTCTCCTTCATCTCCTTCAAATCTGGAATTGTCTTCAATAAAAACAATGATGTTAGAATCTTCTGGTTCTTCATCTTTACAACTTTGCAAGAGGATGGAGCTGGAAATAAATAGAAGTAAAAAATAATAAATATACTTTTTCATGTTTCTGTTGCAGTTATAACGGTTTTTAAAATTGCACTTAAAATAACAAATAAAAAACACAGCCCGAAGGATTTCTCCGCCGGGCTGTAGAAAATGTCATTAGTTGCTTAACTAGACGCTAAGGTAAATCGCCAAAGGCCTCCGCCAAAGTTGACTTCGAGTTCAATTATGTCCGTACTGCCCTCCGTCCGCATATCGAGGATGTCATACGTAACTTCCGGTTGTGGAAACATGACTTCCGAGCCATTAGCCGCTTTTCGCAGACCAAGGAAAGCTCCATTTCCGATGACTCGCAATCTCGCAGGTGATCCCGGAATCAATTCAAAGGAATGAGAACCGTCTCCCCAATCTGCACGGTCAGATGGAAGCTCAGACATATCATAGCACTGGTCGCTACCAAAACCCATATAGGTTTCACCCCAAAGGTCGCCTTGAGATTTGTATTGGTAGGTTCCTTCATCTGAAAAAATGTATTCATCATTCCAGTCGCAGGCTCTAGAGACAACGTCCTCAGCACTATTGGCCCACCAGGTAGTTGCATCGTCTGGACCCACCCAAAGCGCACCAGCATCCGGATTGAGTTTCCAGGTTTTTTCACTACAGTCTGTCATGAAAATCATCAGGCCGGAACAAGCATCCGGATCATCTGTAGAAATGGTAACAGTTTTTGTGGTAGAAGTTGATCCTCCTCTGCCAAAAACAGAAAGGGTAACTTCGTAGTCACCAGCAAAAGGGAAATTAACTTCTACCTCATTTCCGGAATACACTCCCAAACTTCCCATATCCCAACTGGCAATGAAGTTGGGGTCAGCGGTTGTATTAGTAAATGTTACATTATTATCATCTACAAAAGAAAAATCAAAATTAGCTGCGGGAGGTTGTCCGATATCCACCTTGTCCTCTATGAGCGGTTGGCAGGCTACGAAGAACAGTAAAATCCCGGCTGATAGAATTAAATTTATATGTTTCATTTTAATTTTATTTTTAAAATATATTTTAATATCCGTTATTCTGAGTTAATGCCCCGTTGCTCAGGTCAATCTCCGATTGTGGGATAGGGAAGACTTCACTTTTATTAGGAACAAATCCTTTATCAGCTAAAGCATCAACAGCTTTATCTGTTCGGACCAGGTCAAAAAACCGATGACCTTCGCAAGCCAGTTCCATCCGTCTTTCCTTATAAATATCCTCTAAAAGCTGGTTACCGGAAGAAGTTGCATCCTGAAGTCCAACCCGGCTACGCACCTGATTGAGGTATCCTCTTGCTCGTCCTTCGTCTCCGCCACTTCTGACTAATGCCTCTGCTGCCATAAGCAAGACATCGGCATACCGAATTTCCCGAACGTTGTTATTCCAATTAAGCGGAATGGCTCCGTCTCCTGCTGTATTTTCCTGAAGCGGCGCATACTTTCTAACAAAATACCCGGTATTCTGATACCCTGGTGTATAGGTTGCTCCCTGTAATGCACTGGCATCAATAATGGTATGTTCAAATCTGGGATCGCCTTCCATAAAGTCCACCAAGCTCAAACTCACAGGAGCAAATCCCCAACCAGTAGCATAAGTAGGTCCACTATAATCACGCATTCCTACAAACTGAACGCCTACATTTCCTTCTCCTCGTCCGGAACCAAACATCCACCAATCTGCTATGGAGTTATCAGAATAATTGATTTCAAAAACAGATTCTACACCATGCTCGTTTCCTGGAGCGAAAATGTCCCCAAAAAATGGTTCCAGGCTATAGAGGTTAGAATTGACTACATCCTCCAGATAATCGGCAGCACTTCCCATTTTACTGTTGTCATTTTGAAATAACAAAACCCGACCCATCAATGCCTGAGCCGCGCCTTTTGTTGCTCGCCCCAGTTCATTACTGGCAACAGTTTCGGGTAAATCAGCGATAGCTTCATTCAGGTCTTGTTCAATTTGCGGGTAGACTTCACCTCCATCTGTTTGATTGACTGTATAATATCCATCAGATCCCAATACATTTGTAATGAGTGGAACACGACCAAAAATACGGATTAAATCAAAGTAGAATTTTGCTCGAAGGAATTTAGCTTCAGCAATGGTTCTGGTTTTAAATTGTGGCGAAACGTCTTCGATACCTTCAATTTTTTCCAGAAATAAATTGGCGCGGTAGATACCCTTATAGTATTTCGTCCAAAAGCCGTGTTGTGGGCCTAAGTCCGGGTTGCAATCAAAAGCATCTGTGGCGACCCAGCTAGGTTGGTCGGAGGCATCACTTCCTCCTGCGTGGCAATCATCAGAAGCAACATCCATTAAAGGTCGAAACATGGTATAACCACTTTGATCCGTCCATTGCAAAACATCATAAGCAGAAACGAGTGCTTCAAATGCCTGCTCCTGAGTTTGATAATAATTTGATTCAAGTACTCTTCCTACTGGTTCTACTTCAAGAAATTCCTTTCTACAGGAAACTAAAACGAGCAGGGAAAATATTATTATAATTAAATTTCTCATTTTATTTAAAATAATTTTATTAAAATATGATTTACCTAAAAGTTACGTTCACACCCAAAGAATAAGTTCTGGCCTGAGGATAAATCCCCCGGTCAATACCGGAACCAATTTCCGGATCGAATCCGCTGTACTTGGTAAACGTAAGCAGGTTATTAGAAGCGAGATAAATTCTTGCCTTGGCCATTCCTGCTTTTTGAATTAAACTCAAAGGAAGGCTGTAACCAATCTGAGCAGACTTAATTCTAAAGAATGCTCCATTCTCTACATAGAAAGTAGAGCTTCTCGCAAAGTTGATGTTATTGTCATCATAAGTTAGTCTTGGATAATCATTGGTAGAACCTTCTCCTGTCCATCTGTCTAATGCGTTTGCGTGCATATTAGATGTAGGCAGATCGTAACGACGGGTGGCATTGAAAACTGAGTTTCCTGCAACTCCCTGTCCAAAAATCACCACATCAATTCCGCGCCATGCCGCATCGAGGGTCATTCCGTAAGTCCAGGTAGGTGTAGGATCTCCGATAAAACCTCTGTCATTTTCATCAAAAACTCCATCATTATTGATATCTACAAAGCGGAAATCTCCAGGCTGAGCATCAGGTTGAAGAGGTTCACCGTCAGAGTTGGTATGCTCCAGTACTTCTGCCTGGGTTTGGAAAATACCATCGGTAGTATATCCATACAAATAACCTATTGGCAGGCCTTCGGTAATTCTGGTAATCTCAATTCCTTGAGGGCCCCAGCCTGCTCCACGAACAAAACCAGCATCATTTCCGATTACAACTACTTCATTTTCTACAAAAGAAAGGTTTCCTTTTAAAGATAAATCAATAGCTCCAATCTTTTTTTCATATCCTAATTCCAAATCTACTCCGGAATTTTTCATCGTCCCGACATTAGCTGTTGGCGCATTGTTTCCAATGTATGCCGGAAGCGGTGGACGGGTTTTCATTCCAATTGTATTTTGAATAAAATAATCTGCCGTAAGGGAGAAGTTCTTTAAAAAGCGCATATCAAACCCAATATTGATTTGTTCTACCGTTTCCCATCTCAAATCCGGGTTGGATATTTGGGAGGGAGCAGTTCCGTTGACAAGTACATCCCCTGAACCAAAAGTATAACTTTGGCCTCCGGAGATGGTAGAAACAAATTCTAAAGAGCCAGCCGCATCATTTCCATTTCTACCCCAACCCCCGCGAATTTTAAGGTAATTAATTGCACCAGGACTGAAGAAATCTTCATCGGTTACATTCCATCCGGCAGAAACAGAGGGGAAATATCCCCAACGGTAATTAGAACCAAAATTGGAGGAGGCATCTGCTCTAAGTATTGCGGTAAGCAAATATTTTCCTTTAAAATTATAATTCAATCGGGTAAAATAGGATTCAATGGCATAACGTTCCCATTTTCCACCATAAACCTGCTCGCTATTCTCATTTCTGGCGTAGTCGATCGTTGCGTCATTTGGATCCTGAGAAGGGACATCTCGCTTGCTTCCTCCAAGATAAACCCCTCTGGTTGCCTGAGCCGAGTGTCCGGCCAAAACAGAGAAAGAGTGAATTTCATTTAAAGAAAAATCATAGCTAAGGGTGTTATCCCAAATCCAGGTAAATCCTCTGTTGAATCCAGCACTAACAGAATTGGTATCCAGCAGATTCGTCGTATTTAAATAATGAGCCGGAGTGAAGTTGTTGTTTCCCCAGAAGGCCAAATCCGAGCCAAAGTTTGTTCTGGCTTTTAGTCCTTCTATAATTTCAAATTCTCCAAAAATATTGGAAACAAACTTGTCTGCCCAACCCAATCCATCACCTATAGAATAGGCGGCTACGGGATTGACAATTTCAGAAGTAACATAAGGGGAAATTCCATAGATGTCACCTTCTGTACTTTTGACTAGATCGGGTCGAAGTTCTCCTCCCTGAGAGTAAGGAGCCTGAGCGAGAAGGGTTTCATCCGTTTCGTAAAGGGGAGTAATAGGATCGATATTCAAGGCACGGCCAAGTGGAGATCCCCACTCTGTATTATCTGCTACTCCCCGGCTTTCGTTTCGGGTATAAGAAGCATTGAGTCCAAATTTAAGCCGTTTATTGACCTGACTTTCTGTATTCAAACGGGCACTCAATCGCTCGTAATTAGATCTTCCTTCTGCCACGATACCATCTTGTTTTAAGTGGCTGATAGAACTATAATAGCTTACTTTTTCCGTTCCACCGGAAATACTGAGTTCGTTATTGATTATAGGAGCGTTATAATAAAATACTTCATCCTGCCAGTCAGTTCCTTCTCCATATTGATTTGGATTTTCAAATGGAACGGGTTCGCCAGCAGCAGCAGCCATTTCATTTTGAATGATGGCATATTCACGGGCGTTGAGGAGCGGCATTTTTTTCCAGGGATTCTGAACGCCGTAATAAGCGTTATAATTCACCTGCATTTTTCCTTTTTCTCCGTTTTTTGTGGTTACAATGATAACTCCATTAGCAGCTCTGGCGCCGTAAATAGCGGCAGAGGCAGCATCCTTCAGGACTTCGATAGAAGCAATATCATTTGGGTTTAAATAATCAATTCCTCCTCCGATTACAACGCCATCTACCACGAAAAGCGGGTTAGAACCGTTGATAGAAGAAGTTCCGCGAATGCGAACAACCGAACCGGACCCCGGGGCACCTGAGTTTTGGGAAATTCTGACACCTGAAGTTCTACCTTGAAGTGCCTGTTCAATTCTTGGGATTTGCATGTCTTCCAAATCCTCTTGTTTTACCTGAGTAATAGAACCGGTTACATTACTTTTTTTCTGTGTACCATAACCAACAACGATTACTTCATCAATTTTTACTCCCTCAGATAGAATAATATTGATAGTACTTCGCCCATCAATGTTGACTTCTGTAGTTTGATAACCAATATAGGAAAAAACAAGAGTATTTACTTCATTAGGAACAGTAATGGAATATTTACCATCAATGTCAGTAAGCACTGTTTTATCAGAGTCCTTTCCGACAACAGTTGCTGCAATAAGGGGTTCACTTGTATCTTCACTTGTGATCACGCCTGTTATAGTTTTTTGGGCGGTAGCTTGAGTAAAAAACAGTAACCCCAGTAAAATTAATACGGGTTGAAAATTTCTCATGTGGTGTAATAGATTTGATTGAATAAAAAAAGCCTCACTCATTCATGAATAATGAGCAAGGCTTTTAAGATATAATTACTTAGAAATGATTAGTTTCTTAGTTTCCTTTTTGTTGTTAGAATTGACCTCGACAAAGTAGAGGCCGTTGTTAAATTCAGATAAACTTAGGGTGTAATTGTTTCCTGACATTTGAGTACTGAAAACGATCTGACCTAACGCGTTGTAAAGAATGATTTGTTTTTCATTCAAATCAGATTGTCCTCCAAAATCCACCAAAACATTATCCTTCGCAGGATTGGGTTGAAGAACAAAAGTAGCTTCGGAGGAAATATCCTGAGTATTGGTAAATACAGGACAACTAGCTGCATCGTCGCAGGTGCCATAACAAAGTGCAATGGTTGTATCGGATGCTACAGCCGGAAGCCATCTGTCATTGAAGTTGTTAGGATCGGCACAAGGCAGATCTGTCAAATCTTCTTTACAAGTCCAATCCGGGCAATTGCCATTGGCAAAGGCAAAGTAACTGGCAAATCCTTTGGCCTTGGTTACTGTAATAGAGTAAATCCCGTCTCCGTCAGAGTCATCCATTGGATTATCACCAGGTGAACCAAAATTACCACCGCCTGCAAGGAAGATGCCCTCGGCATCTACATTTTCCAAAGAGGAAGTGTTGACTTCAAAAGTGATACTGACAGAATCGAGTTCAACAGTACAGGAGCCATCCAAATCACAAGTACCAAAACAAGCACTTACAGTAGTATCAGAATTGACAGCGGGCAACCATCGGTCATTAAAATTATTAGGATCGCCACAAGGCAAACCAGCCAGATTTTCTTTACAAGACCAATCCGGACAAGCTCCATTAGCAAACGTATAATAACTGGCAAATCCTTTGGCTTTAGTTACAGTAAAGGTGTAAACCCCGTCTCCATCAGAATCATCCATTGGATTATCACCAGGTGAGCCAAAATTTCCTCCTCCTGCAATAAATATTCCGGCTGGATCAATGGAACCCATAGCAGCCGTATTACATTCAAAAGTAATTTGGATAGAGTCACTAACAATTGTACAGGAACCGTCACTGTCACAAGTACCAAAACAGGCCATTACCGTTGTATCGGAGTTTACAGCCGGGAGCCATCTGTCATTAAAACTGGAAGGATCACCACAAGGCAAACCAGAGAGATTTTCTTTGCAAGACCAATCCGGGCAAGCTCCATTGGCAAAGGCATAATGACTGGTAAATCCCTTAGCTTTGGTGACGGTAAAAGTATAAACACCATCTCCATCAGAATCATCCATCGGATTATCTCCAGGCGCACCGAAGTTTCCTCCGGCAGCTATAAATATTCCAGCCGGATCAACCGAAGCCATCGCCGCAGTATTACACATAAATGTAATGGTCACAGAATCCGTTACGAGTGTACAAGAACCGTCACTGTCACAAGTACCGAAACATGCAAGAATTGTAGTATCTGAAAATACAGGAGGTAAGGTTCTGTCATTGAAGTTAGCAGGGTCAGAACAGGGAAGTCCTGCGAGGTTTTCCTTACAAGACCAGTCCGGGCAGGCACCATTTAAAAAAGTAAAATTACTTGTTACTCCTGCTGCACGAGATAGGGTAATGGTATAAATTCCATCCCCGTCCGGATCAACCATTTGGTTATCTCCCGGCCAGCCAAAAGAGGAACCACCTGCAAGATAGATTCCATTAGGATCTATCATTCCAATAGTTGCTGTATTGACTTCAAATGTAATATCCACGGAATCAATGGCACAAAGTCCATCTGCGCGACAGTTGCCAAAGCAAGCCAAAATGGTTGTATCATTCATAACAGGAGGAAGCCAGCGGTCGTTCCAGTTTGAGGGATCGGCACAGGGCAGCCCACCCAAATTTTCTTTGCAGGACCAGTCCGGACAATTTCCATTTAGGAAAGCGAAATGGCTGGCTGTTCCCACAGGTTTTACAATAGTGGTTGTATAAATTCCATCTCCATCTGGGTCAGATAAAGGATTGTCACCAGGGAATCCAAACTCAGCTCCTCCGGCTACAAAGATTCCATTGGGATCTACACTTCCCGCAATGTTTTCTGTGTTGACTTCAAAGGTTATGTTTACCGTCTGAGCGAACACTCCGCAACAAAACATAAAGGCAAACAAGGATAAAGTAAATTTTTTCATATTTCAATAGGTTTGATTAATAAAATAGTTTTATATGATAAAAGAATAGAGTATAGGGTGTAGAATTTAATAAAAGGGAGAAATCCTCTTGTAAAAAGATAAATTGAAAATTGTTTGTTGTTTTAAAAGGGAAGCAGGAAGTGCTTCCCATACGAATGTAAAACAATAAAATTACAAAAAAGAAGAGTTATTGTAAAAATGACGCTAAGTGAGCAAAATAATTGCGAAACAAGTCATTTTTTCAGGAAAGTAAATGCTGTTAAAGAGGAATATTTCTATCAAATATTCTAAATCAGAGGTGAGCAAGGACAGGGAGTAAGGGTTATTTTCGGGGTAATTCTATGATATTAAACCAAAGGTCTGCAATATCATTGACTACCTGAGAGAATTCGGTAAAATCGATGGGTTTGGTGATATAGCAATTAGCATTGAGTTCGTAGGATTTCATAACATCCTGATCAGCCTTGGAAGTGGAAAGAATAATAACTGGAATAGTCTTAAGAAGCTCGTGATTTTTGATCACTTTAAGTACTTCAAGTCCGTTTTTTTTGGGAAGGTTAAGATCGAGTAAAATTAAATCTGGTGTGGGAGCGTTTTCATAACCCTCTTTTTTGAATAAAAAATTTAGACCTTCTTCACCGTTTTTAGCTACGGAAAGTACACTTTTTATGTTCGACTGAGCAAATGCGGCTTTTGTCAGAACAATATCTCCCTGATTGTCTTCCACAAGGAGTACATCTAAATAATCTTTTTTCTGGTCCACTTTTTCTTGTTTTTATCCTTATTCAAACATTTGAACGAAACTTTGGAGGGGAAGTTTCACAAATCTTTTAGATTAAACGGTTTTTTAATAAAAAAAGATAAAACTGTTTAAAAAGTTGTTTTTAGAGGTTAAACAACAAGGTATAAATTTTTGTCTGAAAAAGGTAATTAAAAGACAAAGCAGATTAACAAATTTTGCATCTATCTTACAGTAACTTTTAGTCAAAGTTTTCTATAAAAGCAAGTAATTCTGAATCTTTCAGTAAATCAGGAAATAATTCAAATAGAGACTGGTGCATGGAATAATCTTCTGTAAGAGCCTGATTCAATTGATGAAAAGCTTCTTTGCGTAATCCACTGTAAATCAGCGCGGCGACTTTGCAAAAACGTATAGAAACATCGGGAATGTGGTTTTCAGCTTCTTCCAGAATGTGAAGAGCATCTTCCGAACCCAAAATTTCAAGCACAGTGGTTGCGTATTGTATCCAATGACTTTGCTCAAAGGGATTTTTGGTAACGGCTTCCCGGTAACAATCCAGTGCTTTTTCCAGGTTTTCGAGGTGAAAATAGGTTTCTGCAATGGCTTCCCAATAATAAGAGTTGAATGGTTGGAGATAAATTGCTTTTTGATAAGCTGAAAGGGCACTTTTCCAAGATTGTTCTTTGAAATAGACTTCTCCCATTTGATAAAAGGCTTCCGCATTTTTAGGGTCAAGGCGAATGGCTTTTTTATAAAAATCCTTGGCGCGAAAAAAATCATCCAGATGCTCGTAGCAGTAGCCTATTTTTAGGTAAAATTCCGATTCCGGGCGGATGTGCTCCAAGGCTTCTGAAAAAACTTTCAGGGCTTTGTCGTAAGCTTTTAATTCCAAGTGACAAGCGGCGCAATCCCGGTAGGCTGCTTCAAATTTATTATTTATTATATAGGCATACTCAAAGGATGGAATGGCGTCCTGATACTTTTCAAGACAGGCCTGCGCATGTCCTAGATTATACCACGCAAGATAAGAATAGGGTTCCAGGTCAATTATTTTTTTGTGTAAGGCAATGCTTTCCCTGTATTTTTCTGAAAATTCCACACATAACCATATTCTATCTAAAGCCTCCTCACACTTCGGATTTCGGATTAAGGCTGCTTTTAAAAACTCAAAAGCTTTGTCGTAGTCTTCTTTATCCTCGTGGATATTTGCCATTGCCAGAAGGATTTCGATTTGGTCAGGCGGACTAGCTCCGTCGAGTGCAGCCTGAAGAATGTCCATAGCTTCTGTATAACACTGTTTATTTGTTAATATTTCGGCTCGTAGAAGCATGATCTCCAGCTCAGAAGAATCAAAAAGCTGCGCCTTGTCCAGACAAGACATGGCCTCATCTTCCTTACCCAATTCTATTAAAATATGTGCTTTTCTAATATAAAAGGTAGTAGAAAAAGCGTGTTGATCCAGAGCGTATTCAATAGCTTGGAGGGCTTTTTTTGATTCAAACTGATTTTCGTAATGATCAATGATTTGTTCAAATTCTATAACGTCAAAAAAACGAGAATCATTTGAAAAAAGCATTTCTTCAAATTGAGCAACAAGTGTTTTGAGATGTTGCTCTTCATCAAATCCAAATGGATACATTTCTTTAGTATAAGTTTAATAAACTTGTCCTGAAAAAAGTATTGAGAATAGGAAAAAAAGATTTTTTTAGCAATCAAGGCTCATTTTTAAGTTCATAGCCGGAGGGCTATGGACGAAAAAAAAGCCGCTGAGTGGTGAGAAAAGCATTTTTCATATTCCATTAATTTTTTTAGAATAAGTTTAAAAGTAAAGATACAAGAAAACCGCCAAAGTGTGTTAACGATCTGTCAAAGTTATTGGAAGTCTTTTTATTTTGGGAAGATTTGTCCCACGTTTGGATAAGAAAACCCTTTTTTGACGATTAGCCTACGATATTGATTTCCGGTTCCAGCAAAATGCTGAATTTTTTGTTCACACTTTCTCTGATTTTCTGGGCCAAATCCCAAATTTCATCCCCTGATGCGTTTCCATGATTGACCAAAACCAGGGCTTGTTTTTCATGACAACCCGCATCGCCAAGGCGCCGGCCCTTCCAACCCGCTTGTTCAATCAACCACCCGGCAGGCACTTTGACCTGAGCATTTGGCTGTGGATAGGAAACGATATTCGGAAATTTTTTTTGTAAAATATCGAATTGTTCCTGAGAAATCACCGGGTTTTTAAAGAAACTGCCGCCATTGCCCAGCACTTTAGGGTCGGGCAGTTTGCTTTGACGAATTTGGATGACAGCATTGCTAATGTCTCGGATCGTAGGGGTTGTTATATCAGCTTCTTTCAGAACATTTTGGATGGCGCCGTAACTGGCATGGATAGAATGTTCCTCATGAGTCAGGCGTAGCGTGACAGAAGTGAGGATGTATTTTCCCTTGCCAGCTTGTTTGAAAAAACTGTTGCGATACCCAAACCGACAATCTTCTTTTTGGAAGGTTTTTAATTTTCCGGTGGCAATTTCCACAGCTTCCAGGCTATGGAAAACGTCTTTGAGTTCTACGCCATAAGCTCCGATATTTTGGATAGGTGCAGCACCGACTGTTCCGGGGATGAGGGAAAGGTTTTCAATCCCGCCGTAATTTTTTTCCAGGCATTTTAAAACCGTTTCGTGCCAGTTTTCTCCTCCGCCTATTCTTATTAGAATATGATTTTTTTCTTTTTGTATAATATCAAATCCCTTGATGTTTATTTTTATAACTAATCCTTTAAAATTATTTATAAATAAAATATTGCTGCCTCCACCGAGAAGAAAATGAGGATGTGCTTTAAATGTTGAATGTTTTAATATAAAAAACACATCTTTCAGGCTGTTAGCTTCAAAGAAATACCGAGCAGAAACATTCAATCCAAAAGTATTTTTGGAGGCTAGGGAAACGTTTTCCTGTATGGTCATAGGCGATTATTCGCAGGCGTTATATTGCGCAATAATTTTTTTAAATTTCTTACAGCTATGCCCGGATTTTTCAATGACAGGAATAACAGATTCACAGGAAGCCAGTTGTTTTTTTAGGATGTCTTTGTATTCGGATTCGGAAAGTAAATATACTTTTTCTCCATCTCCGCTGTAATATTTTTTCTTTTTTGACTTAGAAATATATTCGTATAAATCATGTTTGTCATCCAAAATGGTTTTGACAAAAGCGCGATTCATTTTCGTAGAAGTGGATTTGTTAATTAGATATTTGGATTCGTAGTGATCTTTTTTTATACCGTAAGACTGGATTTCAAATGGAAGATAAGTAATCTGAATACCCGTCTTCTTGGTTTTAAAAGTACAGTATTTAGTATTGCCGTTTTTGTCCTTTCGGAACTTTACCCAGCCCGTTTTCTTTTCTCCCTTGGTAGAAATGATGTACCCTTCCTTGTATCGTTGCGCTTCAATATCCTGGAATTGAAACAAAATTATTGTTATAAAAAGAATTTTAATAAAAATTTTC
>JAHDCK010000489.1 GCA_020629915.1 Saprospiraceae bacterium | reverse complement strand
TTAGTCTGGATTGCGTTTTGCGGTAGCAGACTAAAGTCTGCGATACAAAAATGATTCGGCGGCTATTTATTTAACCTCAATAAACCGCCAATACTTTTTATTATATTTGCACCCTAATTTAAAATAAATGGCGAAAGTAAAATTTACATTTGAAGATAAAAATATTGAACCCGTAGAAGTTACTGCCGAAGAGGGATTTTCTATCCTCGAAGTAGCAGAAGACAACGACGTTCATTTGAACCACAATTGCGGGGGCGTTTGTGCCTGTAGCACCTGCCACGTTTACGTGGAAAAGGGCGAAGAATTTCTGGAAGAAATTTCGGATAAGGAAGAAGATTTCATCGACCGGGCTATCAATCCAAGACTCGAATCCCGCTTGGGTTGCCAGTGTATCATCCTGGACGAAAATGCCGAAATCGAAATTCAGATTCCGGATCAGTCCGGTATTATCGGACACGAACATTAGAATTTTAAAAATATAAAACAAAAAAATATGGCATTTGAAGACTTTGATGATATGCCGATTGCCTGGCCTGACCACGAGGACATCGCAATGAAACTCTACGAAAAATTTGGAGACGATTTTACCGAATCAAAAATTTATCGCATCCGATTTACTCAACTCATTGAATGGGTTTTGGAGATTCCCAACTTTGAAGGAAAACGGGAAGATTGTAACGAAGGCCATCTCGAACAAATCCAGGCCAAGTGGGTGTACGAATGGCGCGACAATCAATAGGCCATGAATTACCTCGAGCAATTTAAAAATATAAATACGTTTATTTTTGATGTCGATGGTGTATTGACCAACGGCAAACTCATTATCCTTGAATCCGGCAAACTCCTCCGGCAGATGAATACCCGCGACGGCTACGCCTTGCGCAAAGCCGTGGACGAGGGATATAAAGTGGCTATCATTACGGGTGGACGCTCCGAGGGGGTCGTAAAAAGATTGCAGGGATTGGGTGTGACGGATATTTATATCGGCGCACACGACAAGGTGGCGACCTTCCACGCCTTCACCGAAAAATATAAAATCAACCCGGCCACGACTTTATACATGGGTGATGATATGCCGGATTATGAAGTCATGCACCTGGTTGGAATGCGCACCTGCCCGGCAGATGCAGCCAATGAAATCCGGGAATTGTCCGAGTATGTTTCACCGATAAAAGGTGGGGAGGGTTGCGTTCGGGATGTGGTGGAAAAGGTGCTGACCTTACAGGATAAATGGCACAATCATCTCAAGACTCCCCTACCCTGGAATCGATAATTCTCTCCTTTGAATTATTTTATTCAAATATTAAAAATATTTCGCTTTCCGAATTTATTCATCGTTGCTCTGGTGCAATACCTTTTGCGATGGTGTGTTCTGGCTCCGGCTTTTGTAGAAAATAATTTAATATTTCAATTATCTGAATGGGAATTTTTCGGCTTGGTGCTGGCAACGATCATCGTTACAGCTAGTGGTTATCTCATCAATGATATTTTAGATTTTCCTATAGATATAATCAATAAACCAGAGAAGGTTTACCTTGGAAAATTTTGGTCATTGGAGCAAGCACGCAAGATATATTGGGGCTTGGTAATTGGAGGATTTTTACTGTCCTTTTATCTCGCCTGGGGTCAGGATAATTTGAAATTGGTTTTATTGTATCCGCTTTCTGTTCTAATATTATATTTATATTCAAAATATTTTAAAAAACAGGTTTTAATTGGCAATCTCGTGGTAGCCGGATTTTGTGCGGGCGTGGCAGGCTTGATTGCTTTTTCTGAAAGAGGAAGTTTAAATATTTTAAAAAACAACAACTCAGAAGCCTTTGAGCTAATTCAATTAATATTTATCGGATATATGATATTTGCATTTTTATCGACAATGATCCGGGAAATCGTCAAAGATGCTGAAGATATAGAAGGAGATCGCCTAGGCGGATGTACCACTCTGCCAATGGTTTTAGGAACGGCTATGACCAATGCAGTTATCTTATTGCTAGCTGGAATTTTTATTGTGTTCCTGGGCTTTGTCATGAATTGGAATTTTGAAAATAATTATATTTTATTTAATATTTTTATTGGAATTTTTATCATTTCACCCACATTGGGATTATTGGTTTTACTCAACAATAAACCGGACAAAAAAGCATTTTCCAAAGCCAGTGCCCTGACCAAATGGATCATGTTGACCGGGATTTTGTATTTACCTCTTTGGTATTTTTATAATTAAAATATAACTATGCGTGCTATAAAACGACCTATCCTCCTTGCTTCCAAATCTCCACGAAGAAGCCAACTCATGGAGCAGTCCGGATTTAATTTCAGAGTAGAAACCCGAGACGTGGATGAGTCCTACCCCGATACGCTTCCGGCGGCAGAAGTCGCTGAGTACATCGCCCGAAAAAAAGCCAAGGCTTGCTTTGATATGCTGAGAGAAAACGAAATCCTGCTCACTGCCGACAGTGTTGTCATTCTAAATAATAAAATATATGGAAAACCCGCAGATGCAGAAGAAGCCAGACAGGTTTTAAATGAACTATCCGGAAAAGTGCATTACGTAATGACGGGTGTTTGCCTGAAAGATGCTAGTAAAGAAGTTTCCTTTACCGGATTGTCAGAAGTACACTTCAAGGAATTAACATCTGAAGAAATAGAATATTATATTTTCAATTACAATCCATTTGACAAAGCAGGTGCTTATGGTATTCAGGAATGGATTGGGCATTGCAAGATTGATAAAATTACCGGGTC
>JAHDCK010000488.1 GCA_020629915.1 Saprospiraceae bacterium | reverse complement strand
TCACCTGGATTCATATTTTATCTAATTAAAATTTATATTTTTCTTTGGAAATTGTTTGTTCCACGCATACACCCCGCCTGCCAGAATTTGAATTTTTCTAAATCCGTTTTTTTGTAAAATACTTCTGGCGGATTCGCCTCGCTTGTTTTTCATCCCGGAACAAGCTACGACAATCAAGGTATTTTTATATTCGTTTAATTCCTCTGGAATGGTTTTCTGGAGTTGACTAAGCGGTACATTTTTACCACCAATATTAAAATGAACCCATTCTCTTCGCTCCCGAATGTCCAGGAGGAGGAAGGGTTCTTTTTTGGTTATTTTTATATAAAAATCTTTTATGCTTATGGTATTCATAAAATTTTATAAAATAAAATTTTTGTCATTTCGACGACAGGAGAAATCCCGTTTAAAAGTAAAACACCCCTCCCTGTGCTTCACATTGAAGTGAACTTAGGAATCTGTTTTTCATTTCGCAGAGAAGAACTCTAACTTCGTTCGAGTTGACAAATTGAGTGTGTTTTTATATTTATTAATCCAATAAAATATCTCCCGGCAGCTCTCCATTGCTCCTGCAGTTATACATTCCAATCGCAACCTCCCAACTCGGCAATGCCTTGGAAGAATTAAAATATTGCTTGATTTCCTCCTGGTAATATTGCACATAAGCCTTCGATGCTTTAACATTGATGCCTTTCAAAAACCCGTGCGCATAAGGCGACCAGATGTCGTAATCTCCTAAATACTGATTCACGCCCTGCGAAAAATCTCCCCAGTCCACTTCCGAATCATAGGGTTTAAAATGAACCGGCGGACGGGCACAATGATCCGTTTCTTCGGGTTCTGTAATCGTTGGTTCCGCACCTTCCTTTTTATTTCTTATAAATAAAAACCAGATTAAACCCAATACAATCACACCTACAATTCCAATCTTCCAGCTATTTTTCATATTTATAATGTTTTACTACCACAGCGATGACCAACAAAAAAATCAACCCGGCCATTATCCAGATAATCATCATAGTCGTTTTATCTTCTTCTGCCCGGTTGAGGGAAAACAGGTTGGTGTATTGGGGAGCGGAAGCCGTCAACCAGTTTTGGTAAGCGATGTCTTTTTGATTGGCCGTGGAAACCATTTGACTCACGCCACCCACTACCGTCGCCACTGCCTGGACTATCAATGCTTCCATAATTTCTTTTTAATCCCAGACAAAAACGAATATTAAAATCAATAATACTCCACCTAACCCTACGATGAGTTTCGTCTGAAAATCATTGCGTTCTTTTTTGTCTTCTTCATTTTTTACGTATAAATCTCCTTCCAATGTATCATAAGGATCAAATCCGCATTTGATCACGCCGTAGCGATTGAACAACACCTCCGGACCAATCGTGTTGCACAAAAATTTATCCGCACTCTCCGGTCGGGGCAGTTGCTGACAGGCATCTACACAAGCGTCATAGAGGTTCGGGTTCAGGGCTTTGAGTTGGCCGCAGATGTTGCAGGCGCACGTTCTTGCGTTTTTGCAAGTGTCACTCCAACAGATTAAATTTGACCTTCCGCACTCTACTCTACCCATTTAATGAATAATTAATAATGAATAATTAATAATTATTTTTAATTTTATAAAAAAAATATTCGCTTATGAAAAAGTCTAATCCTTTAACTGAGAAATCCTATTCTTTTTCTATTAGAATTATTTGGGCCTACCAGTATTTATCCAAAAAGCACAATGAGTATGTCATTTCTAAACAAATCCTAAGAAGCGGAACTTCCATCGGAGCAAATGCTGAAGAAGCTCAAGGCGCACAAAGCAAAAAAGATTTTATTGCTAAAATTCAAATATCTCTTAAAGAAGCAAGAGAAACACACTACTGGCTTCGACTCCTAAAAGAAACAGATTACCTTGAAGCTAAACTGGCAGATTCGCTCCTTGAAGACTGCGAAGAAATCCTCAAAATTCTAACTTCCATTCTAAAATCATCTAAAAATAACTTATAAATAATTAAGAACGCATAAAAAATTATTCATTATTAATTATTCATTATTCATTGTTTTTTCTTCACCAGAAGAAAAACCGCTCCCACAACAATCAACACCAAACCAATCACTAGAAAAACGCCCCAGGGAAATTCTCTTTTCTGCTCTTGCTGCGCCTGAGGCTGATTTTGATAAATCGTAATCGGGTTGGGATCAGCGATGCCCTTGTTCGCTCCGATGATGTCCGCTACCCCACTCAGCATCCCCGGCAAAGCCGTCACGATGGGCGACCACCAGTTGTTTCCCGCTGCCGGGTTGACCGTACCGCCTGTCTGTGGCGCACCAGTCGCCGGGATGCAAATCGGTTGATTTGTCACCGGGTCTGTCCCGGCCTGTACTTGTCCGTTTGGGCACATTTTAACATATTATTGTTTTTCAATCGTTTTAGAAACAGCCTTTTTTGATATAGCAATTTCCCAGTTTTGTTCATCCAATGTCAGCTCTGCTTCCGGGTCGATTCCCTTGCCTTCCAGGAAGGCCGTCAGGGCTTCCTCGTTGAGCATTTGCAAATAACGGGTGCGCTCCTTGTGGCGAAGAATTTGTTCCCGGCGACGGTTGAGTCGTGCCTTTAGCATTTCCGGCAATTGGATAATTTGTTTTTCCTCCTGTTTTTTATCGTTCTTTTTCATATTTTAAAATCAATTTTTTATTTTAATAAAATGAAGTATTTTATATTTAAACCAAATAAATCCCTCCGCACAATCAATGTGCAGAGGGAAGCGATAAAATCCAGGTGGTTA
>JAHDCK010000046.1 GCA_020629915.1 Saprospiraceae bacterium | reverse complement strand
ACTAAAGGAATACGCAAGGGATTTATTTTCTCCCAAAAAACAGAAAGGGCCACCAGAAATAATCCCACACCAATCAAATAAGGCATATACGTATTAGTTAACTCAATATAGGAGTGAATAAAATCCAGGGAGCTATCTAATTCCACTTCTTCCTCAGGGATATAAGAGAGAATCGTTTTTTGGAAAATCATCACAGCATACATCCCTAATCCGTAAAAAGTGTATAAGGCACCGCCAATAATCAAAACAAGCTGAGGCGGGTTTTTAAATATATTATTAATGTTCATTATTTTTGATTGAATTTTTTTCTTTTGTTGTCGATTTTCTGAACAAACCACTAAGACATAAAATTATCATTAAAGTACCATATCCCAAAAAAGCAGGGTAGGCAATCTGAAAATCAATAGTCCCCTCAAATTGCATCATTCCTGCAATAAAAAGTACGAATAAAATGCTTAAAATTAATCCCAAAAAAAATAATATCTTCATTGTGTATCTTTTTTAAAATAAAACATTAGGGTGTATAGAACATGTCAATCAAAATGATCTAAAAATATCAATTATGAAAAAAAATGTAATTACCCTTGGAGGAATTTTACTGGTCATCCTGCTTTTTTCGATTTACAGCTGCCAGCAGGAAACGATAAATCAAGTAAAAACGGATGTAGCTCCCGAAGCCATTAATGCTGTTTTACCTCCACTTAAAAATATCGAGGTCACCTTTGGAAATCATCTAATTGATGCAACTAAAGGTGGCCAAATCCGCCTGAAAAACGGAACAAAAATAACAATTCCCGCTGATGCTTTCACAGATATTGATGGGAGAATGGTAAAAGGAAAAGTAGACATCCAATATCGCGAATTTCACAACGCGACCGACATCATCGCCAGCGGAATCCCAATGAAAAACAAGGAGGGAACGGCTTTTATGGAAACAGCCGGGATGTTTGAAATGAGAGGAAAAGCCAATGGAAAGGAGATTTTTATCGCTCCCGAGAAGGACATTGAAGTGGCAATGGCTTCAGAGTATCATTCTAAAGATGAGGTCTTTGACTTTTTCAATTTTGATGAAGAAACCGGCAACTGGAAGGAGCTGGGCACAGCAGAACCCGTTATAAATAAAAAGAATACCAAAAAATCAAATGTAAAATTGCCGCCTGTTCCAACAAAACCATTAAAATACGATGAAAATAAATTTGTCTTTGATCTGGATGTCAATTATAAAAAATTCCCGGAGCTTAGAGCCTATCACGGTGTCGTCTGGCAATACGACGGGAGCAATCCAAATACTGACCCGGAGAAAAATGCCTGGGTTTTTGAGGAAGACTGGAAGGAGGTAGACATTCAGGCAGTGGATGCTTCAAAAGGGAAATACGAACTCACGTTAAAAGCGTTTGAAAAGTCCTTTTCGACAGAAGTTTGTCCGGTACTGAAGGGAAAAGAATTTGAAAAAGCACTGGCAGATTTTAATAATAAAACGAGTGAATATAAAAAAGTAAAAAAACAGGCCGAAACCGAAAAAGCCCGGAAAGCGCAGGAGGCGGAGTTGGTTCGATCCTTTAGAATATCAAATTTTGGTATATTTAATTGGGATATTTGGAAAGATCCCCGCAGGATGTTAGTAGATGCTACATTTGATTTTGGAGACTCTGTCAATCCGGATTTAAACAATGTCAGCGTATTTTTAGTGACGGGAACCCGTAGGTCCGTGGTGCGTTACAATGCGTCAGATGCTAAAAGATTCTCCTATGAACCAGGCGTGAAAAACTGTCTTCTTGCCGTATTGCCTGGTAATAAAATTGGCGTGTATTCCGCAAAGGAATTTGAGAAAATGAATGCCAAAGATTTTTCTCACGAGGAATCCCGTCCCTTTACTTTTGATATGAAAATGCAGGAGGAATCCATCTCCGATCTCAAAGATTTGGATTTGATTATTGATGAAAATATTTAGTACTCTACCGGGGCCGGATTTTCCAGCTCCGGTAAACCCCTTCTTTTATTCTTTCTGCACAACAAAATTTTTCCTGTAGAAGTTATTATCTGTATATAGCCTCCAAAACTAAAATTGTTTCTTCAGAAATGACACCACTGCTATGATTCGTATTTTTATTAATTTAATTTTTATAATTACTATTTCTTTTGGTTTGTCGGCGCAGGTTTATTTCCCCATCAAACAAAACGGGAAATGGGGATTAATTGATAAGCAGGGAAATATATTTGTATCTCCCAGATATGATGCCATTGGAAATTATGACGAACACGGTTTGGCAGTGATTCAGGAAGGACATGATTTTGGTGTAATAAATCAAAAGGGAAAGATTATTTTGCAACCAAATTTTATAGATATAAAAGTATTAAATGCAAATTTAATCGGGGTAAAATCCAGGGAGGGATGGAATGTGCGCCATGCTAAAACAAATAAAAATTTATTAGATTTTCCTGTATTTCAAGTAGAATTATTTTCAGAAAAATATATAAAATTTCGATACAATAATTATTGGGGGCTGGTCAATATGGAGGGAGCTGTGGTGGCTGACCCGGAATATAGCCATTTTTCTTTTTTAAAACCCGATAAAAATTTTATCCTGACACACAAAAAATCCAGATTGGGCTTGTTAGATCCAAAAGGGAAAAAACTATTGCCAACAGAGTATGCGCAGTTTAGGGATTCGCGAGGAAATTTAATTTATTTTAAAAAAAATAATAAGTGGGGAGCCATCACCAGGGAAGGAAAAATCCTCCTAAAAGCCGAATGGAAAAGCTATCAGGCTTTGGGGAATAATTTTTTGAAATTATGGGATCATCAGCACCAGATTTTCTTGTATTCCATCCGGGAAGAACGCATCATCAACGAAGAAAGTTTTAATAATTTTTATCTCTTTTTTGATACCCACATTCTAACTAACCGAAAGGGTCTGTTGGGATTGCTGCATTTGGATGGAAAGCCCTGCCTCCCTCCACAATTTAATGAAATTCAACCTTTTGGAGAGGGTTTGTTCAGGGTTCGCTCCAGACAAAAATGGGGTATTGCTGCCGAGGGAGGAACGTTAGTGGCTCCGGCGGAGTATGAGTATATATCGCCTCCTGATCATTCCGTTTGCGTGATGCAAAAAGAAGAGAAATTTGGACTGCTCAACCTCCAATTTGAAGAAGTAAAACCTGCTGAATTCGATCGCATAATTCTCGAAGAGAATGTAGCAAAAACATATAAGAATAATGAGTTGACTATTCTTACTTTTGATGAAACAGGCCAATTGGAAGAAGCGGACAAATTTAAAAAATATGCCTCTATAAAAATTGGAAAAAAAGCAAATGTCCGTACCCGCAGAATTGACCTGAGAAATACAAATGGAAATGACAAATATAAACTAAAAAACTTTGAATGGTTCTACCATGCTGAAACAGAAAAGTGGGGACTGCGGAGTCTTGAAAACGGAAAGGAAGTCATTCCACCCGAATATGATAGGATCATCGTTAAAAAAGAACTGGGGTTTACTGTGGTTGGAAAAGAAATGATTCTTTATCACAATTTTGAAAGGACAACATATCAGTTTAATTTCGTATATGGATTAATTAATAATGAAAAAGGCAGGCCCATTACTTTTATGAATATATGGGATATACGTTTTTCTGATATAGAACAGGATAGTTTACCTGTAGCCAGATGTGTTTTTTCAGACGGGCGGCATGGGTTGATTACTAAAAGCGGGAAAGTCATCAAAAAGGATTTTGCTTATATCGGTGATTTTGTTGAAGGAAAAGCCCGGGCGAGTGCCAAAGGTGTTTTGTCTGGTAGTTTTAAAAAGAAAGACAGAAGTTTGGGTTTAATTAAAAATTACTTATTTGATTTATTAGTCACTTGCTCTCTGGAAGATATTACAAATTACGATCGGGAGTTTGAAGAAAATGCTCACCTCAAATGCGAAAATTGTTCCTGGGGATATATAGATACCCTGGGGCAAATGGTCGTTCCCGAAGGGTTTGATTTTGGTCTGGATTTCAAGCAGGGGAGAGCCATTGTTGAAAAAGAAAACAAATATGGATTAATTGATTCTGTAGGGCATTTACAATTGGGTTTTGATTACGATAAAGTCTCTCACCTGGCCAGAGCTTCCAAAGATATTTTTAGGGTAGAAAAACAAAAAGAACAGTTTGGTTTGATTGACTCGTTAGGAAAAACCCGTGTAAAATCATTATATACTAAAGTTCGTAATTTTTCTGAAAATCGGGTGGCCGTTCAAAGAGGACATCTATGGGGTTTTGTAGATGAAAACGCAACTGAAAAAATACCTTGCCGTTTTAAAAAAGCCATGGATTTTAAAGAAAATCGTGCCGCGGTGAATCATGAACGTAAATGGGGTTTTATCGATCCGAACGGTAATTTTTCTATTCCTGCCAAATATAAAGCCGCAGGAAATTTTTCAGAGGGTCTGGCTTGGGTGAAACGAAGAGGCGGAATCGTTTATATCGATCCATCGGATTCTGTTCGCATAGAATTGCCTATTCAGGAAGCTACTGATTTTAGCCAGGGAGTAGCGAGAGTCCGTAAAGAAAATCTATGGGGATTGATAGATAAAAACGGAAAATATATTTTAAAACCTAAATACAGAAAAATTGAACCCTTTCAGTCCAATGGCCTTGCAGTTGTTCGTTTGGATGCAGCCACGCCTAAATATTCCCTTATTGATATAAATGGAAAACGTATAGGTAAAAAATCATTTCAAAAAATCCTGCCTTTCTCAGAAGGCAAAGCGGTCGTTCGTTCCGGCAAATTTTACGGGTACATTGATGAATCCGGGAGTTTGATTATCCCGGCTCAATATAACCGGGCTCGTTCATTTTCCAATAGTCGGTCAATCGTACAAAAAGAAAAATGGGCCGTAATAGATGAGAGTGGAAATAATATTACTGATTTTAAATATGTTAATATTCAGGATTTTAAGAATGGATTTGCCATTGCTAAACTGGATCACAAAACCTTCTGCATTTTGGATCATCAAGGTCAACTTACCCTGCCGCTGACAGAAAGTAAGATCCTGGCCTTCGATGGTCACCGGGTATTGATGCAGGAGAAACAAGGGCATCTCGTATTTAGGGATTTATCGGGCAGGGGACATGCAGGACCCTACAAGGAAGCTATGGGATTCCGGGGAGGGACAGCTCCGGTCAAAGTCAAAAACAAATGGGCGGTTATCAATCAGCAGGGAATCCTATTAGTTCCGCCCAAATATGATAAAGTGTATCCTTTCGAAAAAGGATTTGCCAGAGTAAAGGTCAGGAGGCGATATGGCTTGTCTAACAAAGAAGGGGAAATTATCATCCCGCCGGAATACGAATATATTCAGTATGCAGGAGAGGGATTATTCCGGGTAGAATCGGGTGGAAAAGTGGGGTATTTTGACAAAGGCGGGCAATTGGTCTGGAAAATGCAGGAATGATTTTTGTTTTTTTATAATAAGACAATACAGGCTTTACTTTAAAAGTTAAAGATTGTAAATTGTGGTTATAAAAAGTAAAAAAATGCGTGATATAAAAATTCTAACAATATTATTTGTATGTGTTTTATTTGTATTTAACGCCTGCGTTGATCCGCCGGAATACCCGGAAGAACCCGTCATTGAATTTGTAAGTATATCCAAAACAAATGTGGTTTCTCAGTTTCTCCAGCAGGAAGATTCATTGGCGATAACGATTAGCTTTACAGATGGGGATGGCGATTTGGGGAATGATGATAATTCGCTTGATGTCATGCTAATTGGAAGCAACTTTAATGATACCTCTTATTTTAAATTACCGGTTATTCCCCAGCAAGGAGTTGGCAATGGCATTTCCGGTGAGGCCACTTTTTCTATGGATGAAAATTATTTTTGCTGCCTTAGTTGCTTCGCTCCGGTGGATGAAACGAATGCACAGTTTTACACCATTAGAATAAAAGACATCGCCGGCAATTTTAGCAACCCTGTGGTGACTCCGGAGATTACCATTCAATGCCAATAAATGGATTTTCATTGTCCGGATTGGATTTGTGGTCATAATAATGTGCCACACGATTATGTTTATGCCATCGGGTTTATATTGATTTCTCTTCCATATTTACTATTCGCTTATTTTATTGGGAAAAGATGAAATGTCTTTGGTGTGAAAAAAAGAGAGGAGTTGTTTTTCCCTTTAATCGGCTTGGGTTTTTTCCCTTATAACTTAATAATGGTCTTTTCTTTTATGTGGCATGATTTGCCGAGACCCATACAGTTTATAGGCGTGTTGTCCATGTATCCATTTTTCTTTGCTGTTTTTATTGTCCCGATTTTGGTATTTTTACTCCTTAGGTGGTATTTTATATATGTTATAAAAAAGTAAAATAAACTTTCTTTCCTTCCGCTAATCCCCAGTTTCCATATTCCCTACACACCAAAATAGATCAAGTTGTCATCCTAATAAGGAAACAACTCGACTATTTTATGAAAAGTAAAATTTTATTTATATTACTAATTGTGTTTCCAGTATTTCTAAGCGGACAAAAGTTGAAAAAAATAACAAAATCATTTCCGGGAGAGAAAACCATTAGATTTGAATATACTGTATTAAAAAAGAAAAATTATATTAAGCAGGGAATCTATCGGGAATTTTATGAAAATGGTAAAATCAAGGAAGAAAGAGAATATGATTATAACAAAAGGGTAGGCGAGTGGAAAGAATATTCTTATCACGGTGAGTTGAGAAGAACGCGGAAATACGAAAAAGGAAAATTGATTGCTGAGGAGAAATATGGTATTTGGAGAGAAATCGGAAATAACGGGATACCATTCTACTACGACTATGATAAGAAAGAAAGAATCTTTCCTCAAATTCAAGCAGAAGTTAAATATCCAAGAGGAGAAGGAATTCCTGCTTTGTCCGGGACGGTTATTATTAAAATTAAATTAGATCAGGATTGTGAACTGGTGGAAATGACTATCCAAAAATCCCTGCACCCTGCCTTTGATAACGAAGCAAAAATGGGCATAAAAAAATATCTGGAAAAACTGAAACACTTTAAGGACGATTGCAAAGGACTGGAGGTAGGCATTCCAATAATATTTTCGGCTGAATAAAACTAATCCATTGTCAAAAGTCCTATAAAGCAAGTAATTAATATAGCATAATAAAGCAAATCGTCGTGCCCTGTAACCGTCAGGTTTTCCTTGACATTCATCGTCAGGTGGGACACCTGACGGGAAAACGTTTTCGTGTCAGGTGTCCCACCTGACACCAGCAACCAGCAGGCTTTTTATTATTATCACTTTTAATTGATTACCTGCTTCAGGGCAGGATATAGAATGGTATAATTTTTAAATATACAAAAAAAGGCCGATTGAAATTTCAATCGGCCTTTTTTATATATAAAATAGTTGTTTAACTTTCCAGAACCTGCTTGACCAAATCCGCCGCTTCCTTCAGCAAAATCGCCGAATGAACTTTCAGCCCGGACTCGTCAATAATCTTTTTGGCAATATCCGCATTGGTTCCCTGCAAGCGCACGATGATCGGAACGTTAATCGCATCGCCCAGATTTTTGTAGGCTTCCACTACGCCATTCGCTACCCGGTCACAACGTACAATTCCACCAAAAATATTGATGAGAATCGCCTTCACTTTCGGGTCGCGCAGGATAATTCTAAACGCTTTTTCCACGCGCTCGGCATCAGCAGTTCCACCCACATCAAGGAAGTTGGCGGGGTCACCACCAGACAATTTGATGATGTCCATAGTCGCCATCGCCAATCCGGCACCGTTTACCATACAACCCACATTTCCATCCAGATTGACATAGTTCAAACCAAAACTCTTGGCTTCCACTTCTGTTGGATCTTCTTCATCGGTATCTCTTAATTCTGCCAAATCTTTGTGGCGAAACAAAGCATTATCGTCCAAAGAAACTTTACAATCCACCGCAATGATACGATCATCTCCCGTGACGATACAAGGATTTATTTCAAACAAAGACGCATCCGACTGAACAAATGCCTTATACAAATTGCTGATAAATTTGGTCATTCCTTTGAAAGCCGCACCGCTCAATCCGAGATTGAAGGCCACCTTGCGCGCCTGAAATCCCTGCAAGCCAAGGTGCGGGTGAATATATTCTTTGTGAACGAGGTGTGGTGTTTCTTCCGCTACCTTTTCGATGTCCATTCCACCCTCGGTCGAGTAGATGATGACATTTTGTTTGCGGCCTCTGTCCATCATGATCGAGATGTACATTTCAGAGCAGGCATCAAAGTCCGGAGCATAGGAATCCTCGGCGATGAGTACCTTTCGTACCAGCTTGCCAGGGCCTTCGAGTCCACCTGGAGTCTGGGGCGTTTTGAGCATCATGCCGATGATATTACCGGCGTGCTCCTTCAGGTCATCCATATTTTTGGCGATTTTTACTCCGCCGCCTTTCCCGCGACCTCCGGCATGAATTTGCGCCTTGATGACGGCGATGTTGCTACCGGTTTTTTCCTGGATTTTTTTGTACGCCTCTACGGCATCCTCGAGGTTTTCAACGACATGTCCTTCCTGTATGGCCACGCCAAAACTTTTCAATAATGCTTTACCCTGATATTCGTGTAGATTCATTTTTATGATTTTTTACAATGATTGGAACGGGTGCAAAAGTAAGGTTTTTGCTTTATAAAGTGAAACAAACTTTTGTTTGTTCCTGCGAGTGATTAGAAAAGTAAAACAAACTTATCGGGTTTTCTTTTTGGCTTATGTCATTGACATTGACCTTTTGGGGGGCAGGCAATTATTTGGGTGAAGCAAATATAAACTGCATTCACTACTGTACATAAAACAAATATAAAAAATAGATGGCGTAGTTTTCCTCTGCACCGAAACGCTCGTAGCGGTTTCGTCCCGATAGAATCACCGGGTTTTAACCGCTTTAACACAGGTTAAAAACCTGTTGACGCATTTCGGATTAGGCACAGCCTAATCCGGTCAGAAGGCATTTATGTACAAAAAGTGCATATCCAGAGTAGTGTATAGATCGTGTAATAAGTAGAACCTGCTTTTTACTTGTGTGCCGTGGGGTAGCCGACGTTGAATGTCTGGCGTTGCCTGGCAGTTTCAGGGCACAATGATTTCCTTAAAAAAAACAGATATTTAAAAAGGTAAGGTTACGCAATTGGAAATAACAATATTTTAAAAAAGCTAAAATCATTTGAGTTCTCTGCCTCCTCTACAATATCAATCTGTTTCGTCGTCTTGGGAAGGGCATCAAAATATAACCGAAACCGAAGCTTTTGACCAGGCGGAACCACTTTATCTTGAGGACACATCGGGACATTATCTACCCGTTTAATATAATATTTTTTACCATTATCCCGATCTCGTAGATAGGTCTCTTTCTTCATGCAAACGACCCAGCTGGTCTCTTGGTACAAGTTTCCCCCAGAGGTGGGAACATTTACTTCCATTTCAACCATACTATAGGTTTCGGTCAATTTTACACGAGTCACGTCTACATTGGCATGGGAGCGTGAACCATAAGCAGGATAAATATAGGTTTGTGCTTCAAGCGTACCCAGCATCAAAAAACTAATAAGTAAAACAAGTAAAGTGTTTTTCATAAATGGAGAAATTTTCTGCTACCTCAAAAATAAACCAATTCCGACAATTTCGGAATTGGTTTATAATTTTACTTATTAAAACTGCGGATGAGCAGGTTTATTATTTAAAATCCCTTCTATTTTTTCCATCACTTCAGGAGTGAGTGAAGGTAAAACATCCAGAGCAGTAAGCGTTTCTTCCAGGTGATGAACCTTTGACGCGCCCAGGATAACCGTACTGACATTCGGATTTGCAACGCACCAGGCGATGGCTAGCTTTGCCATACTCGTACCTAGGTCCTTTGCTAAAGCATCCAGCTTTCTAACAATACCCAATCGCTCCTCACTCAAAGAACGTTCTTTTAGCCATTCCAAACCCTTGATACTCAGTCGAGTCCCTTCCGGGAATTCATTCAAATATTTATCCGTCAAAACACCAGAGGCCAGCGGTGACCAAATCGTCGTTCCCAACCCAACAGTTTTATAAATCTGGTTATATTCCACTTCTACCTTATCCCGGTGAAACATATTATACTGCGGTTGCTCCATTGTTGGCCCGATGAGGTTGAGCTTTTCAGCGACCATGTGCGCTTCCATAATTTCCTGCGCTGACCATTCTGAAGTTCCCCAATAGAAAATTTTTCCCTGGCGAATGAGGTCATTCATCGTCCATACTGTTTCCTCAATGGGCGCATTTTTATCCGGGCGATGGCAGAAAAATAAATCCAGATATTCTACCTGCAATCGCTTCAGCGCGGCATGACAACCTTCTACAATATGCTTGCGGCTCAGCCCTCGCTGAGTAGGTTTTTGTCCACCGTCCCCAAAGAAAACTTTACTCGATACGATGTAGGAGCTTCTATCCCAGTTTAATTTTTTTAGAATATTACCCATGACGATTTCCGATTGTCCACGGGCATAAATTTCGGCGTTGTCAAAAAAATTGACGCCATTTTCGTAGGCCGTGATCATGAGCTGTTCGGCCACGTCATCGCCGATTTGTTTTCCAAAAGTAAGCCAGGAACCTAGCGATAGGGCACTGACCTGCAAGCCTGCTTTTCCGAGTCTGCGGTATTCCATAGTTGTTTAGTTATTATATTATAATTTTAAATAAAAATTTGGTTTGTATTAGAATTTATGGCTTTAAATGATTTCATTTGGTCAAAAAAGATGATTGCCCTGAAACCGTCAGGTGGGACACCTGACGGGAAAAGAGGTTTCGTGTCAGGTGTCCCACCTGACACCAGCAACAAGCTGGGTTTTTTGTCTGAAAAAAAATTGAACATATCTCAAACTACAACCAAATGAAATCATTTAGAGCCGAATTTATTAAACATTATCACGAGAAGTTTTTTATGAAGGACAAATTGTAATTTTAAAAATAGGCAAGGCATTTTCCGAAAAGCGTAGCCGGAGCTACAGTTGAGGGAAATAACGCAGGATATTTTAAAAATTACAGTTTGGATATAATCAATTTCTCGTGATAATGTTTATTAATTCACCATTCCTAAGAAAAACAATTTAGGTGGGGTTTGGGTTCAATCCAAAAAAAAATGATTTGCTTACAAAGGTAAGCAAATCATTTCTTTGAAAACCGGAAGAGCATTGCCCGGTTTTACTTATAAAATTTTTTTAAGGTGTAATTCGCATCAGGCGAATCGTTCTCGTTTCTCCTCCCAGTACTTTGATGCGGGCGAAGTAGTTGCCACGCGGCAATTCAGTTACGCTAAAACTCAATACATTATCTCCCGGACGAACCGTCTCAGAGGCAGCATTCAGCACTTTTTTACCCAGGATATTGTATAACTCTATGGTGACGTGAGCGTCACGAGTCGCTTCAAATTTGACTTTGGCTACGTCATACACCGGATTGGGTGTCAGTTGAACGCCGGAAAGCGTCGCATAAGGGGATGATTGTGCAAACCCTATATTGATTGTGATTAACAAAATAAAAAAGGTAAAAAGTCTTTTCATGCTCTGAATTGTTTTTGGAATTGAGATATGTCGGTAAAATAACCAAATTTAAACTGTTTTACAAGGCTTTAACAAAATATTAGTAATAATGTTTCGTTAAAGGAAAGCCACAAATTCTATGCCTTTTATAGTTAAAAAAGGGCGTCGGAACTTTTTCCAACGCCCATAACCAACTGAAAACCAAAATTAAACTATAGAACCTATTTCTTTACGGACATATCTAAATTCAGGTCTTTGGCTGCTTTCAATGTCATAATTTGCATGAAATCAGTGCCAGCATTACTAGATTTTGCACCTCCGCCTCCGGTCTGATACAAGGGAACCATATTGCCTTTGTAGTTGGAGAAAGCATCCGCCCACATCTTCTGAGTCTCCTTGTAAGTAGTCAGTTTTTTCTCCAGTGCGCCGTCTGCCTGCATGACTTTTGATTTAGAATAAGCCTCTGCATCTGCCAATGCTTTGATTTTTTCTGCCTCAAGTTTTGCTGCCTGCAAAGCAATCTTCTGCTTTTCCTGATCCTTTTCTGCCAGTCTGACCTGCGTCTCTGCTTGTACGAGTTGCTGGGTCTGGATTTCCTTCTCCTTGTACTCGATTTCAACCAGTTTTCTGCGTCCCTCCGCTTCGGCAGTCATCGCTTCCTGCTGTGCAGTTACCAAATTCTGCTTGGAAACGGACTCTCTGGTACTCGCTTCGATCTTCTTGGATAGTTTTTCTACAACAGCATTTTCATATATGACATTTTCTATTGTAGCACTTGCGATTACGATTCCAAAAGGAGCCAAATCCGATCCTTTGCGGACTTCTTCACCTGCAGAATTTTTGCGAATTTCTGTTTTATAAGATCGCTTTACTTCGTTGGTCGCAGAGTCTCTATAGATTTTTTCCTGTGAATCCAGAATGTATAATCCATCGGACAACTGATCCTGGAAGTACTGGGAGAGTTGCGCTCTTCCACCGGAATAATGCTGCTCGCTGTCCATCAATTGGGCGCTGTTTTTCAGGCACTCAATCGTGTAGGGCAGCAATCCCTTCATGGCCAGGTACTCCTTATTGATATACTCCGAGTGTAATTTCAACATCAGGCTATCCGCAGGAGGTAATCTAAACCGCACGACCGTTTGGGCATCTGATCTTGTCGCATCATTGAAGCGAATGGGTATCAATCCGCCGTCAAAGGTGGAACCTGTTTCATTTCCCCGGTTAGCAATGGTAATGACATTGGGGTAGGTGGTCACTTTTGATCCTGGAAATTTCCAGTACATCCCGTTGCCATAAATGACATAGCGATTTCCCGTCGGTGTTTCGACTACTTGTCGATATCCCTGGTCGTTATACCCAAACGGATTGAGTAAAATCATCCCGAGGATTAAGAATAAGCTCACTACGCCTGCTCCGATTAATTTAAGTTTTGTGTTCATAATAAAAGAGTTTAAGAGTTGATAAATATTTTGTTTTATTTAACTATAATTTGTCTTTTTTATAATAAAATGTCAAAATATTTCGATTATTTTGTATTTTTTAACGATAAATGATAAAAAATTTAACAAAATTGAATAAAAAAACCTTGATAGTCTTTAAACTATCAGGGTTTTTAATACTCCGGTAATAAATAGTGCTGGTGGTAGTCAAGTCGTGACTGCTAGTCGCGACTTGACGGCGATGAGTATTGAGGTCGCGGCTGGCCGCCACGACCTCAATAATTTTATTCCAACTTTCAGTTTCAACCAAAGTTGTTTAAAAATAAACCGTATTGCCTGGAACTTTCGAATATGGGCAATAAAAAAATCCCTGATAGTTTTTAAACTATCAGGGATTTTTTTATTGTATTATAAAATAAATTCTACTTCAAACTACCATATATTATACCACCACCAATCACATCATCTCCATCATAAAATACAGCAGACTGCCCCGGCGCAACGCCCCGGACGTTGGAATAAAAATCTACCTGCACCTGATCTCCAAGATTGGTGAGCTTACTCAGGGAACCGGGAGAGTTGTATCGAATCTGAGTAACCGCTTCCATTCCATCCGGAATCGTTTCGTACTTCATAGAATTGATTTTATAAACGGTCATCCCATTTCTATGTAAGTCATCCATTTCACCCAACACAACCGTATTTGTATCCGGGATGATTTCCGTTACAAACATCGGCTTGCCAAAAGCCATGCCCAATCCCTTGCGCTGACCTATGGTATAAAAAGGATAGCCCTGATGCTTGCCAATAACGGCACCGTGCTTATCTACAAAAACTCCTCCGGCCACTTCTTCTTCCAGTCCCTTCACCCGCCGCTTGAGGAATCCGCGATAATCATTATCCGGGACAAAGCAGATTTCATAGCTTTCGCCCTTCTTGGATAATTCCGTAAAGCCTCTTTCAAAGGCCATTTGCCGCACCTGCGTCTTGGTAAATTCTCCTAGCGGAAACTGAGAGCGGTGCATGCACTCCTGACTCAATCCCCATAGCACATAGGACTGATCTTTTAGATCATCTACAGCTTTTGTTATATATTTTCTTCCTTCATGTTCATTGATGATGGCGTAGTGCCCTGTGACAATAAATTCGCAATCGAGGGCATCGGCTCGCTTGAGCATGGATTCCCACTTGATGTGGGTATTGCAAAGGACGCAGGGGTTGGGAGTACGGCCAGCCATGTACTCGTCCACAAAATTGTCAATCACATAATCCCCAAATTCATCGCGAATGTCTACGATAAAATGATGGAAACCCAAATGTACGGCAATAGCCCGGGCATCGTTGATGCTGTCCAGACTACAGCAACCCGTTTCCTTTTTGTTTCCACCAGAATTGGCATAGTCCCAGGTTTTCATGGTGACGCCAATTACTTCATAACCCTGCTCGTGCAGGAGTACTGCAGCCATCGTGCTGTCAATTCCACCACTCATGGCCACCAATACACGGCCTTTCTTTGACATTTTTTAAAATTTAATTTAAATAATAATTACAAACAAAGTTACAAAAGTAAGCTGGAAAAAGTTCAGGGAGAAGGACCTAAGCAGGTAATCTAATTTAACCACAGTAAGAAAAAAAGCATTGAGCCTTGAATCCGTCAGGTGAAACACCTGACGGGAAAAGAGTTTTTGTGTCAGGTGTCCCACCTGCACCTACAGCAAACTGGTCTTTCACTTGTTTCTGACGGTTAATTTCTAATACTCTATCAAAAACTCATCTCAACTTATTGGCAACACAAAATTGAGTACTTGAATAGAAAAGAAAAGCGCCTGCCAAAATTTTCATTTGACAAACGCTATGGTTTTTGGGATTACAGACTTTAATATAACTTATTTTTCATTAAGGTTTTTCATGGCCATTTCAACGCCGTCCGGAAGTGGATTAGCGAGTTGAATTTGGCTGGAGTTATTTATTTGTATTCTAGGCAAATTCCGTTCCATTGATTCAGAATTATACCAACCAACTGTTCCCGAAATGAGAACTTCTTTTTCTAAATATTTATAAATATCAAATGTTTTAACCGAAGTTGGGTGGATGGTGATGACGATTGGGTTGAAAGGGTAGGGCCGATCGATATTGACATAAAGGGGTTGTCCGGGGTTAGGGACGGCAGGAAAAACTTCAACTACGGTTCCGGTGAGGGTGACCGCTTCTCCGGTTTTTTGAGCAGCTTGTTCGGCAGTTAAGATATTTTGGGCATGCAGGGAAATTCCAAGGGATAAAACGAAAAGGCAAATCAGGTATTTCATCGTTATTTATTATTGTAATTAAATTTGAATTAAAATTGCTTACAATAATAAGACGCTGAAATCGATTCGATTCCATAAAATTTTCACAACTATTTTTATATTTTTATTTATAAAATAAAAATTATTTTATTTTTTTTATCAAGCCATTAGCTTCCAGATGCTGTTTTGAAGTTATATTTCCGGGAATATTTTGAGTGACCGTTCCGGAGTCAAAACGTTCAAATTCATAAATAAGAGCTGTAACGTAATGGTCGCTTGAGAATTTGACCTGGCCGAGTTCAGAGGGTAAGCGATTGAGTCCTTCGTATTGCCAGTTTTCAGCAGCAGTTGCGTCTGGTTTTTCTGTGCTTTGAGCATAAGATTCATCTGTAACAATAAAAACAATAATTCTAAAATATCCCTTCGAGGGAAAAAACATTGATTGTAAAATATCCAGAAAATCAAATTCGGTAGTATTTATTTCTTTCGTCCATCGCTTGGCATTCGGAAGAGGCTGGCCGTTTTCATCGGTTTGTTCCATTTGGCAAATCAGGGCGAACCCATCATTGCCTATCCCCATATAGCTTTTTTGAGGATAGCCAATTTCTTGCAAAGTATTAGAAATTTTATTATCAATTTCATTTAGATTTTTGGCGTTGGCAAAATGTTTTTTGTTCAACTCGAATGTGCCGGATGCTTTTGGAGGCGGCCAGGGAAATTGAGGGTATCTATTTTCAGTAACAAATTGTTTGGTCGAAGTGTGATTTGTCGAAGGAACATTTGAGGGGACGATAAATGTAATGGTATTCTTTTTTTCGATTGGAGCGACTCGTTGTCCTTTTTCAAGATGAATTGGCGTATAAGAAATGGAAATTTCCCGATTGGCAAGAAGGACCCGATTGTAGGTGGTAGATGTAATCCTACCGCCTGTATTTTTATCTTCGGTATGAGAAGTAAAATCTTTTGAGTTTTTTTCGGCTTCGGTAAATTGAGCTTGTACCTGATCTCTTATAATTAAAAAATTAGTATAATATTTTAATTTTTTACCATCTATCGTGGCAGATTGGGGAGCACCTGCCATGAAATCTCTTTTGAGGAGTTTTAGGCCGGAAGGGTAGAGAATGTTCAGCCCCTCGTGGTTGTCTTTTTTGTCACGGATGTCTCCATAGATTCCCCAGTCTTTATTCATTTTAAAATAATAATAAATATATCTTTTTGATTGATCAATTTTTTCTACTTTACTCCGAAAGTCAATTGGAGGGGAGGAAGAAACAAGTTTGGTTTTAATTCCGTTTTTTTTACTGACAGAGAGAGGTGTTGGATTTTTGGTTTGGACGGGACTTTCACTACAAGCAAAGATGAAAGACAATATAATAAAAAGAATATGTTTTAATAACATAGTTTTGGTTTTTTAGAATTAAAATTATATTTATATCGAATAAATTAATCCAGCTCTCCAATGTCTTCCCACCATAAATGTGGGTTTTCTTTTATAAATTTTTCCATCATGTCAATGCACTCCGGCAACATGAGATTGACGACTTCCACGCCGTGAGATTCCATAAATTCCTGAGAGCCTTCAAAGGTTTTATTTTCGCCAACTATAACTTTTGGTATATTAAATTGTACAATCGTACCTCCACACATATAGCAGGGCATCAGGGTAGAATAGATCACACAATCTTTATAAGAACCAATTCTTCCGGCATTATTCAGGCAATCCATTTCACCATGGAGGATAGGATTTTTTTCCTGTACGCGTTTGTTATGTCCGGCGGCTACAATTTCTCCGTTTTTCACCAGCACTGAGCCGATGGGAATCCCGCCTTCCGATAAACTTTTCTTTGCCTGCCGAATGGCTTCGGCCATGAATTTGTCCATTTTGTATTTGTTTTTATTTAGAATAAAATCATAAATTTAGGGAAAAACAATTTTTTAAAGGTACAAATTTATGAATCAAAGGATTAAATTGTTGCATAAAATTACGCAGATAATTCTGGAAAAATCAAAAGGGGTGGATAACTTCCTGATCGGTATTGATGGCTATGACGGAGCCGGAAAAACCTGTTTTGCGGATGAACTCGCAGAAGAGATAAAAAATTATAATATAAATATCATCCGAGCGTCTGTAGGTTTTTTTCACAATCCAAAGGAAGTTCGTTATGCAAAAGGGGGAAATTCTCCACGAGGATTTTACAAAGATTCCTTTAAT
>JAHDCK010000045.1:9536-17467 GCA_020629915.1 Saprospiraceae bacterium | reverse complement strand
CCGTACAATCCGGCAAGAAATGATAAGGGGACAAAGATGGTGGTAATGATGGTCAATACCTGCATCACTTTATTCATTTGAAAACTCACCTCACTTAAATGCAAATCCTGTAACCCCGTCAACAAATCCCGGAGTGTATCTACGGCATCTGTAATCTGAACAGATTCATTATACAAATCTCTCAAATAAACATACGTTCCATCTTGAATATACTCATGTTCAGATTTAACCAGGCGACTTATCGCCTCTCTCAATGGAATAAGATTTTTTCTTATAAACAAAAGCCTGTTTTTCCATAAGTGAATATGGGTTTTGGCCGCCTTGAAGTCTCCCTGAAAAATAGTGGTTTCCAGTTTTTCAATGCGATCCTGTATTTCATCTAACACTAAATAATACTGCCTCAATATTTCATCCAGAAGTGCATAAACCAAATAATCCGCTCCTTTTATCCGCACCCGGCCACGACCGGCCATGACCCGTTCTCTTACTTTTTCCATCAGGTCTGCCTCATTTTCCTGAAATGAAAACACCAGATTTTCTTTAAAAAACAGGCTGACTTGTTCTGTTAGAATTTCTTCCTTTTCAATATCAAAATGAATGGCTTTTAGCAAAACAAAAATTCCGGCATCATACGCCTCATATTTTGGTCGTTGGTGAATGTCGGCAATATCTTCCATGACCAAAGAGTGAATTCCATATTGCTGACTAATGTACTCTAACAAAGTTATAAAATGAAGCCCCCGGATATCATACCAGGTTTTTTGGTCATTACTTTGTTTTGGGAAGTTATCGGCTTTCTGGATAGAACCTTTGTAAATTTCCTTTGCCTCTGATTCATTATAAACAATCGCCGTTAAGATACATTGCTCTATTTTTTGGTCTCCGGTAAAGACAACGGTGCCGGGAGGAAGTCCGGCTTTTTTTTTATGCCTTCTTGGTTTCATGATGTTTGGTGGTTTGACGGGTCAGGACAATATTTTGATAAGGATAAGGGATTTCAATATCCGCTTCCTCATCAAAGCGTTTTTTTAAAACTTCCAGCAAATCACAGCCCAACTGAAATGCATCAGCTGTATCTTTCGTCCAGGCGTAACCTCTCATCAGTATAGAAAAGTCACCTAACGAAATGACTCTGACCGGAATCTCTTCTACGCCCTCTTCTATCTCTGATTTTGTTCTTGCATCAATATATAAAGGATGTTTTTTTATTTCTTCTTTTATAATTTGTCTGGCTTTCCCTATATTGGAATTATAACTAATTCCTACTTCCACCCATTTACAAATTCTATCATCTCCATAATCTGAGTTGACTATTATTTCATTGCTAATAATAGAATTTGGAATGATAATTCTTCTATGTTCAAAATCCCGAATAATAGTATGACGTAAAGTTATATCCTCCACAATTCCCGCCAGGGTATTATCTTTTAGGCGCAACCTGTCATTGACCCGAAAGGGTTTAAATATAATAATAAAAATACCACTCATTATATTACTGAGGGCGTGTTGGGAAGCTAAACCTACCACAACGGCCAGAATACCCGCTCCGGTCAGTAGTGAGCTTGCTATGGTTTTAAAAGTTGGAAGTGTAAATAAGGCCCAACTAAACCCCACTATGTATATTAGACCTGTGATGGCATGACGGAGAAATTTGTAATTGGTGGGATCGTTTTGAATGATCGTACTGGAATTGCGGATAAACCTTCCAAAAATCTTATTGAATGTTACCGCCAAAATAACTGTAGCTGTTAAAATTCCAAAAAAAACTAAAATTGAATATATTTGTTCATTGCTCATGTAATAATTATTGCACCTTTTTTCCAAATAAAAACGGGAGATACATCGCACTTATGTATCTCCCAACCTAAATTTAGGGGTTTGGCAATTAATAACCTAACCCCTTTAAAAAACCAAATGAAAAATTTATTACTTTTTCTTTTTTGCTTGTGGCACCATGCTTTTTGCTTTTTTGCCGGTTGCCATAGTAGCTACTGATTTTGCTTTGGACTCTCGCAGTGCTTTTTTCTTTGCTTTTAAAGTTTCTGCTGTTTTTTGAGCGTCCTTTCTTTTTTGAGATTTTGTTTTCATCTTAAAAATATTATTTTAATTATAAATAAAAAACACTCTTTCCCTTAACTTCTGCATCCCTGGCACGCCGACATTTAATGCCGATAATTAGGGGAAAGGTCAAAACCTTATTCTTCATCAAAACGTCCCCGGAATCTTTCTTTTTTTTCCGGTTGCATTTTTTTCTTTCGCTGACCGTCTCTGTATTTTTCCATATCAGGAGGTCGCTGTTTTTTAATTTTTTTGATTTTTGTCATCTTATTATAATTTAAGGTTCTTTGACAAATCCCGTGTTGACGGAAACTGTAAGTCTTGAAAAATTCAGTCGCCCAGACGATAAATGTCTGCACTTTTTTCATAGCTATCGCTTCTTCATTTTCTTAGACGATAAATGTCTAAACTTAAAGTCTTCGCCTTTTGTTTCCCCAGGATTTGTCTAAGGAAGAGATTAAATTATTCAGGAGCTTCTTCGTCTCCCTCTTCTTCTGAGTCCAGCTCTAAAGAATCAGACATCATTTCCATTTCATCTTCCTCTGTATCCTCTTCTTCCATGTCTCCTTCATACATTTCAGATTCATCATAACCCGTACTTTCTGTGTTGCCTCCACAACCAATTAGAGCAAAAATCAAAAGACCAGCTAACAAAATGGTTACAAACCAAATGATGTTTTTTTTCATTGTTGAAAGTTTATTGTTTTAAAAAGTGATTTGCATAAAGACTTCTTTTCAATTAAAAGTCACTAATTTTTGTGAAAAAAATTATCCAGAGAAATTTATGCCTCCTCTTCCCTGTTTTCTATAGATTTATCTTTTATTACCATCACGGGCAATACCGTTTTTTGAATCATATCTTCTACTGAATCCAGTCCTAAAAACCGCTGCAATAAGGTTTTTCTTTTAGAAAGGTAAACCACCAAATCTGCCTTAGATAATTTGGCAAAATCCATCATTGCATCTCTAAAAGTTCCTCCTTTAAGTACCTGAGTTTTTATGCGTTTCCTCTGTTTGTAAGTATCTTTTAGCAGTTTCATTTTAAAAGCTGCCTCTGACTCCTTTTCTTTTGAATCTACAAAATGGGTGTATGTGAATGTTGCATCAAATGCTTTGAGCCACCTCGAAAAATAATTTACAGCTCCCAAATCCCGAAAATCAAAATTTCCACAATAAAGGATATGGTCAATGCCTTGGTACTGAAAACCCGGAGGGACTAAAAAAACAGAAATATCACTTTCGTTGAGGACCTGAATAGCTATACTTCCAATTATTCGTTCCTTCGTTTTAGAAGCCATCCCCATAATAATTAGATCTGCTTCTTCCCGTTCGGCAATATCCTGAATAACGGTTCCCGGAAAACCAATCTTGACCTCTAAGGTAATTTTGATTTTCTGAAAATCTGCTGAAGTAAATTCTTCCATCTGCATTTTCAATGCTTCCAGCTTTTGATCTTTTACCTTTTCCAAATCCAGATTTGGTAAATCTATATGGTGATTTGGCATCCCGGTTACATGCAAAATATGCAATCGCGTTCCCAAAAAATAACTTAGATCAAGTGCTACAGAAATCAAGGCAGGTGTATGTTTTGAAAAATCTACTGCCAATAATATTTTTTCCATTATTTTTTATTTTTTGAAAATAAAAAAGAGGCACACAGCTTAGGAGTAGTGGTTAGTATAAAAGAATTACGGGCGTATTTCTCTTTATTTTCAGGAAGAATTCCACTAAACGGCTGTGGCCTCTTGTTTTTTAAGTTCTATACTTTAGCTGCTAATCAACATAAATTTTTTAGCTGCTTATTTTAAATACATTTCAAACATCCAGATTTGTTTTTCGTGGTTGGCAATAAATTCTGAAGACATATTAAAAGTCCCATAGTCTTCGTATTGATGCGCCAGGTAGCAAACATCCCGATGTTGCCTGAGCAAAATCCGAAGTTGATCTATGACGATATCCACCATTAGTTTAGCCCCGGTAATTTCTTTGGTTTCCTGCACCTCCGATAACTGAATATGTCGAAGATGATTATGAACCGGATTCCCTCCAAGTGTAAGGATACGCTCAGCAAGAGCATCCATTTTTCTCAAAGTATCCTGAAAGAGACCATCCATTTGTTCATGAATGTCAAAAAATTCAGTACCCTGAACTTTCCAGTGAAACCCTTTCACATTCATTGAAAAGACCTGGTAACTCGCTAAAATTATATTTAACTTTTCTGAAAGTTTTTCTGCGGTCACTCTGGAGATTCCAATCTCATTTCTTTCGGACATTCCCATTTTTATAAATATTTTTAATAAAAAAATCCTTTCTCCTCACTTTGCTCGACTATTGCCTTTTGCTACGGGTTAAAGTTGAGCTTACACGGTGCATTTAATCCTCCTCATAGGTCTCGTCACTCAGGTGATCGGCCAACGAATCAGGATCAATATATTGCCTCCCTTCTTCCTGGGGCAGTAGTTCATCTTCTTCATCCAGAAAAAAATCTACTTCTTTTGGCGGTGTAATTTTACTTGCTGGTCGGATAACTTTAGAAATAATTTTTCCTGGTCGACTATTTGTTTTATTGTTTACCAAATTTCTCACAGGGTGTCTTGTCAATGCAGCCAGTTGCATTTTTGCTAAAATACTTTTAGTAGTGACTGGTACAGCCAATAGCCGTTGTTTATCAATCAACTCTCCGGTAATAATACACACACCATAAGTTTTTAGACGAATACGTACCAAAGCCTGTTCCAGCAATCGGTACTGATGATTTAGTCTGTTTTGGAGTTGTGATAATATGTTTTTGTTTTCATTAACTGTATTATCATCAAACCAGTCTCCATAACCATCTGCACTATTTTCCGTCAGATCATCATACTGATCTTGCAGGTGTTTTTTCTCTACTGCCAATTCCAACAGTTTCCCTTCAATATGTTTTTTAAACATTTCGAGATCTTCGTCGGAATACCGTTTTTTTGTTGTTTTGATCATTGTTTTTAAGTTTTTCTAAAGACACTTATTTTTCTAAAAGTCACTTGTTCCTAACAAAACAAATCTGGTAAAAATTTAGGTAATTCTTTTGCACCAGCAAATTGGGAACTTATAAAGAGAACGGGAAAATGATTTGGGCATCTGGCAAGTCTCTTTCAGTAGATTTTTCCGGATAATCAATAGCTTTCAAGACATAACGAATGGCATTTATTCGCCCCAATTCTCTTTGATTGCCGTTCACAATAATCCAGGGACTGTAGGGAGTATGGGTTTGAGTAAACATTTTTTCTTTATAGTATGTAAATGCCTCCCATTTTTCCTGTGCTAATAAATCTACATCACTCACTTTCCACCTTTTCAAGGGATTATTTAATCGGTTTTCAATCCGTTTTTTTTGCGTTTCCATTTCAATAGAAAACCAAAACTTGATCAGTACCATTCCATCTTCTATTAAAAATTTTTCAATCCTTGGAGCTTCTCTCAAAAACCGGACATACTGGTCATCCGTACAAAAGCCCATAACAGGTTCTACAACAGCTCTGTTGTACCAGCTCCTATCAAAAAAAACCATTTCCCCCGGATTGGGCAATTCTTTAATATACCTTTGAAAGTACCATTGTCCGCGTTCCTGTTTTGTGGGTTTTCCCAAGGCCACTACCCGGTATTGTCGGGGATTTAAAAATTGAGTAAACCTAAAAATAGCACTTCCCTTCCCTGCCGTATCTCTCCCCTCAAACAAGATGGCAACCCTTAGTTTTTTATCATATACAAACTTCTGAAGCTTTAATAATTCTACCTGAAGCGTGTAGAGCAGATCAATATAAACCGGATCCAGATTGTAGTCACTGTAATAACTTCTAAAACTCATTTTTACAGAAAGACCTGATTTTTACCAACAAGTCACACTTCTGCCTGGTAAGGTGACTTTTTACCAATCCTATGTCTTTTTTAAAACTTTTACAACCTATTTCAATATGAAAAATATTTCGAGCAATCAACAGAGGGTATTTATTATTTTGTATATAATAATTTTGCTTGTATTGTGTTACTTGGTTACTCGCCCGGAGTTCCAAACTATTAAGAAGTATTTAATTGCTCATTTTTAAAAAATTACAATGAAAAATATATTATTCCCTACAGCATATTCCCAGTCTTCTAAAAACACCTGGAGGTATGCCCTTAGGTTAGCCCAGCATTTCAATGCAAAAATTACATTGATGCACGTTTATGAAATGAAATCAACCTTATCAATTGGAGAAGATCTTTTTGATGAAGATTTTTCAGATCAGTTGGATATGCTTTCAGAGGAGCGATTTTTATCTGAACAACAAAGACTCCACCAATTTGCTTCTGATCATACTCCAAAGCAATTCCACAAAGTTACTTTTGATTTTGTAATAGCTGCCGGAAACGTAACAGCTGCTATAATAGAAGAAATGAATCAGAGTCCTTATGATTTATTAATTCTGGGAACAAAAAGGCAACAATCCTTTACAGAAAAAATCTTTGGTAGTACAGCCCGGAAAATATTAAAATTATCCCCTGCCCCGGTTTTACTGGTTCCCCCGATGAGTTACTATCTGGGTATTAATAAAATCGTTTATACGACTAACTTTCAGGCAGGTGATCTAAAGGCGATTCATCACCTCATGGAATGGGTACAAATTTTTGATGCAAAACTGCACTTGCTCCATGTTATTTCCAAGACGCTGGGATCAAAAACAGCTACCGAAAAAATGACAACACTGATGCGGACTTTTCAGGAAGAAAATGAAGCAGGTACCCTCACATTTCAACTTCTGGAAGGTCCGGTTGTGCGTCGGGTAGATGAATACCTGGAAATGATACATGGGGATATGGTAGCAATGACCACCCATAACCGGGGATTCTTTTCCCGGATTTTTGAACCAAGTGTCACGGATCAAATTGCTAATGATTCTATTGTTCCTATTTTAATATTTAAAGAATAATAAAATATCTTTGTTCTAAAAAAAGCATTTATCCGTAAACAGATAAATGCTTTTTTTAGATTTAAAATCGGCTCCGCTTTACGAATTGTTCTTCCTTGAAACACAAGATATAAAATATGAAAAAAGCAGCTCTCTTATTATATGATCTCAACCATCCCGATTCCAATCTGCTACAATACTCCATTTCCCTTGCTACCAATTTGAATATGTCTTTGAGTGTTATGTATTGCTACCCAAGGGAAGTTTATAGAAGAAGTTTTGAATTTGATATTCCCTATGATCAGGGTATTTTCCATTTGTTAGAAGAAGAGGTTTCTTCAGTGTCTGTCAATCATTTAACCCAAATTACAATTTTGCCAAGGATGGGTTCTTTGGTGGAACACACGATTGCCATGACAAAACGGTTTGACTTGCTCCTTTTTAAAGGTCAGGAATCCATAGGTACTTTCTATTCCAGTATGAATAGCAAAATTGGAAATCTTATCAAAGGCTCAAAGTGTGCCATATTGATCATTCCTCCAAACATACCCTATACCTCTTTTGAATTAATTTTTGGTATTGAAAAAATGGCTTTAGACAGAAAGATTATCCCTTTCTGGTTATCTAAATTAAATATCAACAAAAACAATATTTTCTGGATTGCCTTGAAACAGGACTCTCTTTTCCGGGCATTTTTAAACCGTCTTTTTAATAAAAATACTTTTTCCTTTCCCACTACAGATCCAAATGGAAAAATTCCGTCACTCATCACACTTGCCTTACCTGTAAACAAGTATTTATCAAAATCAGGTTTTCAGGTTTTCAATCATTCAAAACAAATTAAAAGTTCTTTCCTTTTAATTAAATATATTCCTCGTAGAAATTAAGCAAGTAATCAAAAACAATCGCCAGATAAAGCAAGTCATAGTGCCCTGAAACTGTCAGGTG
>JAHDCK010000045.1:0-9436 GCA_020629915.1 Saprospiraceae bacterium | reverse complement strand
TGTCAGGTGTCTCACCTGATACCAACAAAAAAGCAGGATTTTATGTGATTTAAATTGATTACTTGCTAAGTACTCAGTTACTTGAGCCAATCATTTAACCCGCGTCCTTCCAGGATTTTTGGGATACATTTCATGATTCTGGCTCTTTGTGTTTTAGCCTGTTTGGGTGCCGAGAAAAAGAGTAAATATCCCCGTTTTCTTCCAGGAGTCAACCGCTCAAAAGCTACGCTTAAAGTTGGAGTTTCCGCCAATATCTTTAAAAATTCCTCGGGATATTCCTGCTTTTTCGTTTTCTGAAAAACTACTTTACTTCCGGCCTTTTCCAATTCGATAGCCTCTTCAATATAAGCTAGAATGGTCGCTTTTTGTGTCATTATTTGTTGGATATTTGTAAATCGAATCACCCGGGCAGATCGAGTGTTTTCTCCTGGTGGATGCAAAATTTTTTGAGTGTCTTTGAGTAATACTCCTTTGAAAAAACTTAGGACAAAATTGGTTTTAAAGCCTCCAATAATGGCTACATTTTTCTTTTTAAAGGTATAACACGGAGCCCCCCATTTTAATGTTTCTTCTAGCGCACTTTCTAAAAGTATAGTACGCAAACAGATTAATTCTGCCTGCCAATGGTTCAGTTGTTCAAAAAATACCTCTACATTTTTTTTATCGCTTTTCATTGGTTTTAAGCTGCTTTCTTTAGCAAATTAGTAAAGTCGTATAAATAAAAAAAACCCTGCACAAAGATTGTGCAGGGCCCCCCAAAAAAACCAAAAATTTATTGATCCATATTTTCTACTTTCTTCCCGACTTTTTTCAATCCAGTCCCAAGCCACTCCAGACCCTGACCAACTTTCTCCGGTACAAAAGCAACACCCTGAATCATTTTTGCACTAAGCATTCGAATGCCACGATAACTTTCAACTCCGACTCTTTTCGCACCCTTTACAATACTCTTGCCCGTTTTTTTGGCTCCACCTTCAATTTTCTCTCCCGTCCATTTAGCCGCATGTCCAAGATATCCGGCAGCGGTACGCATAGCTTTCCCTGCTTCCTTTGTTTTCTTAGCTGTCCAAAAACTCGCTGCACGCATTTTATAATCATTGGCCAGTACATGGTGGGTTCTCCCTATGGCTCGGCGTACCCGGAAGGCACTATGAACCTTCCCCATTCCAATACTATCTGCCAATCGTTCCAGCCTATCTGCCTGTTTGATAATTGGCTTTTTATTATGTACTTCTGCATGGTTAGCTTCTGCTCTCACAAAGTAGGCCGCCCGTCGAATTCGCGCACCTGCCAAGCCATCCCTTCCATTTAGAAAAGCATTGTAAGCCTGGTAAAAGGCATAATCCAATTCATCAAAATAATAAGTATCTGTTTCTGTTACTTCATAGTGATTATAATCTTTGGATCTGATTTCATCATCCTGAGCCTGTACAGACAATATATTAAGGCAGATAATAATCAATAACAAAAAGAATTTACGCATAATTGTTTTTTTTAATTTAAAAAATAATACCTAAAAAGACCAATCATTCAGAAAAAGTCACATTTTTTATATGGGTAAATTTTGTTTATCTTCTTAAAATCCGTCTCCGGTTGTTCATTAATACAGCTACCTTTTGTTTGCCTCTTGCCAGCCTCATTTTCACGGCAGATTTAGACAGGTTTAATAATTCTTCCAGCTCTTCTATGCTTTTATCATTTATATATTTTTCCACTAAAATAAAACGTGTCCCTTCGTCCAACTTATCCATAACCTGATCCAACAATTCCAGCCGGATTTCTTTTTCCATATTTTCCAGTCGAATGTCCTCTGCATCATCTGCTATCGGCAACTCACCATTGATTTCACTACTCCTGTATTTCATATTGCCCTTTATTTTATTCATACACTCGTTGTGCGCTATTCTAAACAACCAGGCCACGAATAACTCCGCATTCCTCAGTGTTTTTATTTTATCTGATAATTTTACAAAAGTATCTGCGGTTACGTCATAAGCATCCTCCCTGTTTTTCATGATACCCAAACAATAGTGATATACTTTTTTGTGGAATCTATTGTAAATATTTCCAAAATACTCTGGTGTATTGGTATTTTGGTATAAGGTTACTAATTGAGCATCTGTCAGTTGATCGTTGCGAATCATTTTTGTTCGTATTTCTAAGGTGATTGAATACCACAAAGATGCTGCATTGACTACCACCAGAAAACGGTGAAAAAGCGTATTTCACAAAACAGGTAAAATGCGTATAGAGGTAAGTAATTTGCGTAGAACAGGTAGTAGGTATCTTAAATTATCCCGTTTTTTATAGCATATTTGACAAGTCCGGCCGTATTTTTTACCTGAAGTTTTTCAAGCAGGTTACGTCGGTGAGTATCGACAGTCCGGATACTGATAAATAATTTTTGGGCAATTTCCGGGTTGGAAAATTCTTCTGCAATTAATTTCAATATCTCTGTTTCTCTTGGTGTAAGAGGGATATCCTGTTTAGACTTTTTAAGAGGTGTTTTGCGGGTGAGATGCTGTACTAAAATATCGGATACTTGCTTACTGTAATAAGTATCTCCATTAAAAACGGTCTGTATTGCCGTCATCATTTCCTGTGTCCCGGCATCTTTAAGTAAATAACCAACAGCTCCGGCATCCAACGCATTGATGATATAATGACTTTCAGAGTGCATGGAGAGCATGAGAACTTTTATATTCGGATATTGCTTTACCACTATCTTAGTCGCCTCAATCCCAGAGGAGTCTTTAAGGGTAATATCCATCAGAATAACATCGGGTTGGCCTTGTTTTAATTGTTCTAATATTCCCTGAACATCCGAAGCCTGTCCTATGATATTCATCCTTTCTGTCTGGTTGAGGATGGAAACGATCCCCTCCCGGAACACCTTATGATCGTCGGCTATTAATATCTGTATTTTTTTCATGTGATTATTTTACTACCTGTGGGAAGGCTGTAATCTCGAAGGCTGCAGAGGCCACTTTTACTCTCCCATTCGACTCACGAATCGCTTGTAGAACCTTAGTTGAAATCAAATCCTTTGCTCCTCTTCTCTCCTTAAAATCAACGACATATCGCAATGTAAAGGTGATCCAGTTTTCATCAAAAGTCATACGAACCATCGGTTCAACTCTTGCCTCTTCAATCATGAGTTTTTCTGTCATTTTTGACCAGTGCTTTTTAGCTTTCTCTACATAATCTCCTTGTACTTCAACTAAAATAGCCTTAAATTTTTCTCTGGCATACTCAAAGTCTCCTTCAGATTTTATAGGCACCTTGATTTCATCCCACAAAAAGGGAAAATCACCAGAGTAATTAAACACGGGTTCCTTAAAAATAAAACTGTTGGCTATTAAAACTATTCTACCATTATACAAATCCCCGTTTACCCAATCTCCGATTTCCATCAGAGAAGTCCGCAATACACCAATATCAATTACATCCCCTTTTATACCACCAAGCTGTACCCGATCTCCTACCTTAAAAAAACTGGTAAAATTTATAGCAATATACCCAGCAATGCTAGCAATAAATTCCTGGAAGGCAAAAGCAATACCCGCTCCGGTTACGCCCAAAAAAACAGACAATCCTGTTAATTGATTGCTGAATATTATTAAAACAGCTATAAAAGCAAATATAAACCCTACAAAATTTACGAACTTCCTGGCTCTGTATCTCGATTCGGTCGCTGCTATGTATTTTGGGATAATTCCCTTTATAATTCTAATTATAATGAATATTACAAAAACGACAAATGTAACCGAAAGTAATCTCGCTCCTGGAGGGGTTTGAAAAAACTCTAATAAACTTTCCATAATTATTTTTTAAATAACAAAAAGAACAGCGTGATTACACTCCCTACTGACCCGGTGAGGAATACCAAAAGAGCAAGTGAAATATCAAATTTAAAATTCAGGAAATTTATCGTTACTGCCTGTGCATTTTGTAAAACGACAATTACCGTGATCAACAATAACAATATATTAAAAATTATCCTGATTGTTCGAAAAGGACGATTTGCTTTCACATTCTTTTCTTCCATATTTTAATTTATTTTGATGAAATATTTATAGTTGCCGTCACACCATTCCCCGGACTGGAATCCAGATGAAAGGTTCCCCCCAATGCTTCTGATCTAGTCTTAATATTTCGCAACCCTATTCCCTTATCAATTGCCTCTGCCAGTTTTTCTTTTTCGAACCCTACGCCATCGTCCTCTACTGTGAGGGTAAGCCTATCCGGATGTTTTACAATTTGAATGGTAATATTTTTTGCCTGAGCATATTTCAGAGCATTGTTTAGTAATTCCTGAGTGATTCGATATAAACCCAACTCCAATTCAGAAGATAATCTTTCCGTTATGGTTTCTGTAAACAATCGGATGTCCAAATTTGTGCTGGATTCTATCCGCATACACAAATTATCTAGGGCTGGTACTAAGCCAAAATCTACGAGAGCGGAAGGCATGAGTGCATGAGAAATATTTCGGATATCTACTGAAATTTGTTGAACCAGTTCTTCTGTTTTTTCTATTTTGTCCCACTGAGCAGCTTGATTCTCCAGGTCATTTTTAATATTTTCAATATCCATTTTTAAAGTGGACATTAAGGGGCCTATACCATCGTGAATTTCTTTGGCGAGCCGTTGCCGTTCATTTTCCTGCCCTTCCAACAAAGCATTGGTCAATTTATGAGCTGCCTGTTTTGCTTCTGTCACATCGTTGGTTGTTAGGATCATCCCATTGAGGACAGCCCGCCCCTGAATATTGATAAATCGCTTGGATATTTTGAGATGACTAAGTTTGAAGGGTTCCCTACCATTTAACTGTACTTCTTTAACCCTTTTTTGTAGCCTTTTTAATTTAGTTTTTTTTTCCAGAAGAGAAGCCAAAGGTGTTTCCAGAATTTCCTCGGCTTTCTTCTTAATACCAAGATGTTTTAATATTAAACTATTGCACATCATAATATTCCCTTCCAGATCAAAGGCAAGTATTCCATAAGGAGCATTTCCAACCAGGGATACTAAAAAGTCGTATGCTTCTGTAGAGGTTCGATTCATAAAAGATCTTTATTATAATAACTCACCAAAGCTGTTGCATCTCCATAGGGACGGTGATACTGGTTAAAAATCGTATTGGCCTGAGCCTGAACAGGCCAGGTTTCATCCGGAGGATGCTCTGTTACCTGATTTTTTATTCCATCTGTACACAATATTATTCTAAAAGGATCAGGAGCATAAAAGTGTTGAACAATAAGCCTTGGAAGGTTCAGCCCCAACTGGCCCGGTTGGGCAATCAGGGGAATTGTTTTTTTATTATTTATAATACATCCGTGTGTATCCCCTATACCCAGAAATTGGATGTCCGATTCATGAATTTTAACCAGAGCAATAGTCGCTCCTTCAAGCAACGTATTATTTCGTATATATCTGTCACAGTTTTGAATTAATGCTTCTAATGGTTGTTTAAAATTTTGAAGGATTTGATTTTTGAGGGCACTAGACACCTGATAAGCCGCCTGACCCTGTCCGGTTCCGTCAATGACACCCAGTAATATTTTATCCCCGTCAAAAATCTTAACCAACCATTCATCCCCATTTACTAAATATCGATCATCTTTTATACAAACCACTCCGTACCGAAACCCTGCTTCTGCATAGGGAAGGTATTTCTCCATTGTTACTGTTGTTCCTTTTCCGGGCAGGGTTTCTATTTTAAAAAAATCAAAAGTGCGTTCTGCAACGGAAAGTCCCAGCCCGAGGCTGGATTTTAGTGTCGAGAATCCCTCTTGCTTTGCTTGTTCAATATCTTCTACTCCATCACCATTATCTGCGACTTTTATTTTTAGTACTTTATGATTTGATTTTGTAAAAAAAGTAATCGCACCCTGACCTGCATGGCGAATAACATTATACAAAATCTCTGACAAACCCAGTACAATCTGAGAACATGCAAACTCATTGAAGCCCATTTTACCAGCTACCAATCCTACTTCGTTTCGGATAGAAAAAATATCCGTTTCATTTTCAATCTGGTAGTGTTTATTCATCAAAAATCAATGGATCACAGGTTAATAAGTTTTCTTCCTTCCCGGCGATAAACCTCCAGTAAAGCTCTTTTGAGATTTTTTGCAACATAGATATTGTCAAGATTGACACCTGCAGAGGTCATGGATTGGGCCACAATGGGTTTTATACCACAAAAAATAACATCCATCCCCACCAGTTGAAGTGTTTTATTTAGCCGAACAAGTTGGCCTGCAATTGCAGAATCAATGATATCGATGTTGCTCAGATCAATAACAATTAAATCGTGTTCACTTCGATTGGCAATTTCCAAAATTCCATCTGATACTTTTTTTATTCTCAAGCTATCGAGGATTCCAAAAAAGCCGGAGAACAAGCAACGATCCGTTAGTTCATTTAAAACAATGGGAGATTCTCCTATCAATTTGCGTTTGCTGATAGCAACTTCATGTTCCTGATTTTGGGTTTTCATTATTGTTTTTGCTTTAAATATAAGGTGATTTTGGGTTTAAAGTAAATGAAAAAACCACTAAAATTAAATCCCGAATAAATGAGGTGGGTCGCTTTCTGGGTTTTGTTCGGCAAAATCCAATAAAATTCTTCCCATAGATTCTAAATCAAAACCGGATTTTTCAAAGTCCACTAAAATAATATCCGGGTTGGTCTCTTTTAAAAAAGTCAAAAAACGCTCTCCAAAAGGTCCTCTTTCTACTATTGGTTTAACAGCAACCGGTAGCGGTTGCCAGTCATTTTCTTTGGTTTGAAAACGGCCATATAAATCCAACAAATGCAGATATACTTCATCTTGATTTTCTGTTTCCGGATTTTCCAAAGAAGTAAATAAAGTTAATATTCCCTTTACTTTATCTGTGAATTGAATAGCTTGGGAATAATTTTTATTATTTTTTTCTTTTTCCAAAAAGGGGAACACAACATGCTTTATTTTCATAATGATTTTATTTGGTATAAAGACCTTTTAGTTCAAAATAGTCACTCAAAAAATCAGACATCTAAATACATTTCAAAAATTATATGTGACTTTATTCCTCAAAATTTATCTTTCTTATAAAACAACTGGTTTATGTTTGGTAAAAACAAAAATAAAAAGTCTCCTACTTCAGAATTTTCTGAAGAGGTTTCACAACCCCCAAAACCAGTTTCAATAAAGAAGTTTGGAACATTTCAAGGGGTATTTACGCCTGTCATGTTGACTATCCTTGGGGTGATTATGTATCTCCGGGAGGGGTGGGTAGTCGGTAATGCCGGTTTAGTTGGAGCTATTCTAATTATATTATTAGCCTCTTTTATCACCCTGTGTACTTCACTTTCGATGTCCTCTATTACGACTAATATCAGGATAAAGGCCGGGGGTGCTTTTTCTATTATTTCACAATCTTTGGGTTTGGAAGCCGGAGGTGCCATAGGAATACCATTGTATCTGGCTCAGGCATTTGCAGTAGCGATGTATATTTTTGGTTTTAGGGAAGGCTGGCTTTGGATATTCCCAGATCATCCCAGTTTATTGGTAGATATTATATCCTTTTTTCTCATTTTTGGTATTGCTTATGTTAGTACAGATTTTGCCTTCAAAATCCAATATGTAATACTCGCTATTATTGCCGGATCCATTATTTCCATTCTGCTGGCTTTTGTAAATACCCCTATCAATACAGACATCCAGTTATTTGGAGATTACAAGGGATCTCCAGAATCGGGTTTCAAAGGCACAAATTTTTGGTTGGTTTTTGCGGTATATTTTCCCGCTGTAACCGGGATTATGGCCGGAGCAAATATGTCCGGTGATCTTGAAAACCCAAGAGTCAGTATTCCTTATGGTACTATTGGTGCTCAGGTAATTTGTACAATTGTTTATATCGGATTAGCGATAGTTCTGGCTTTACTGGCCACTCCTGAAGAATTACTTTCTAATTATAATATATTAATTGACAAAGCATTTTGGCCACCTATTGTATTAGCTGGACTATTGGGAGCTACGTTTTCATCTGCACTATCATCTCTGGTAGGTGCACCTCGAATTTTATATGCCCTAGGGCAGAATAACATTCTAATAAAAAATAAATATTTAGCAAAAATAGATAAAAAAGGAGAACCTAAAATCGCATTATACCTAACTTCTGCACTGGTTTTTTTATCATTACTTTTAAGGGATTTAAATGCTATTGCTCCGTTACTAACTATGTTTTTCCTAATTACTTATGCCATGATTAATGTCGTGGTTCTAGTTGAACAGGGTTTATCTCAGGTTAGCTTTCGCCCTACTTTACGCGTTCCTATTATCATTCCCTTACTTGGCACGATAGGATGTTTTTTTGTCATGTTCATTATAAACTCTACCGTTTCATTTTTATCAATTGGACTTGTTCTGGCAACATATATGTTTTTAATGAGAAAGAAATTTTCAACAGAAGACGGAGATGCCCGATCAGGATTATTTAATGGTTTAGCTGAATGGTCTGCAAAAATTGTAAACAAGCTCCCAGAAGCCAAAGAACGATCCTGGCAACCTAATATGATAGTTCCTGCCAAAAGAACATCTGATGTTGTTCGTTCATCAAAAATTTTATTCTCATTAGCCAACCCAAAAGGCTCCATCAAGTTGTTGGGTTTTTCTCAGGATCACAACAGGGAAAAGATGCAGAGAAATTTATTGAGTGTAAAAAATCATTTTATGGACGCAGACATTACTTGTACCGAAGCTATTATTGAAGGTGAAAATTTTGTACAAATGATGTCTGCAGCTATGCAGTCAATGAAGGCTACTTTTTTTAGGCCCAATACCATCTTTCTTAGTTTAACAGATGATCAAAAGGACGATCCTGAATACCAAGAATTACTTGAAAAATGTGGCACTTTGGGGTATGGAGCCTACCTATACATTCCCTTTGGAAAAATTGGATTAGGCCTGGAAAGAACCATTCACCTTTGGTTAAAATCTAAAGATATTTCATCTCTTGATGAGAAAAAACCTAAGAATATAAATCTTGCCATATTAACTGCCTATTTATTAACCAAAAACTGGAATGCTAAGTTGGTTTGCAACATCATCATGGATAAGGATCATTCAGAAAAAAATATTGGGGAAAGTATTGATAAACTTTTTAGTTTTTCAAGGTTATCAAAAAATACTCAAATTAAATATTGGAGTGGTGAACTTGAAAAAATAATAAATGTAATTGAAAGAGCAGACCTAAATATTACATATATTATAAAACAAAAAAATGATCTCGAAAAATTGCGCAATAAGGGAATGAGGATGGAGGCATCTTTCCTATATACTCTCGACTCAGGGATAGAGAATGCTTTTGCCTAATTATACCCCCAAAAACACCCAATCTCAGCCAATCGCCTCCAAAGTTTTTAGGTTACAAGCAATTCCAGGCAATCC
>JAHDCK010000487.1 GCA_020629915.1 Saprospiraceae bacterium | reverse complement strand
TTATTTTATAAAAACTTTTGGTGTGTATTAGTATAGAAAACCAAATCACCTGTCCCCAAAGGTATTGCGGGAAAACGAATTTGTCAATAGATTTGATAAAAACTATAGAATTATTTTTAATACAAAAAGATAAATTTTGTCAAAAAAGAACAAGGTGATGGAAAAAGAAAATTTAGATAAAAAAGAAGCGGAAAATTTGGACGAATTGTCCAAAAAAGGATACGAGAAAATTTCATTGGAACAACTGGCCGAGTGGAAATCGGAAGGCAATTACAAAATACTGGAACAACACATCCGACAGGGCAACCTCGAATTGCTCCCCAAAATGGAACTCCTTCACTTGTTGCTTTTACAAAAGGAACACCGAATTTTAATATATACATTACAGAAATTATTGTTGGGTGTCCAGCCTTTGCTCCAACAGGAAAAAGCGATTCTCCAATACATCGATCCGAATTCTAAAATGAAAATCAACTTCGGCAAAATTATGGAAGAGCTATTGCTCGCCCAAAGCATCAACCCGTTTTCCAAGCGCAAAAACAAAACGATTCCCATGCTTGATACTCTTCAAAATTGTATCGACCCGAATGCCTTGCAGGAAATCAACTGGCAGGATTTAAGCTTTGTATTTAAAAATAATCAATTGGAAATAGAAAAATTTAAAGAGTTTATTACTCTTTTTTTAAAATAAATAAAAATCCCATGTCAAAAAAATCCATTGGAGACAACAGCCTGATTCATTCCTTGCTGGAAGCAAAAATCGAGCAAACGCCAGAGACGAAAGTCGAGGAGCCACAGCTTCAAACACCCGTGGAAGAAACGCCACAACCCGCGCCAGAACCGGATTACGCCGAGTACGAGGAGGAAGCTATTGCTGCGCCCGTTGGTTCGGAGGTCGATTTTGAAGAGGAAGTCGAGGCCATCGAAGCGGAGCCGGAACACCAGGAAAGCCGCCGAAAAGTTACCTCAAAATGGGCGGTACGTCTCTACGATAAATTGCAAGGGCTGATGTCCATGTACGCCTACGACCGCCTGAACTCTCCCTCGGATTATCTCCGGCAACGGGATTTGCTCCTGCAAAAAGTGTACGCCGGAACCATCACCGAAGAAGAACGAAACGCATTAAAACATATCAATGAAATTGCAGATGGGTTTTTACATCGCCGGACAACTTATCATGAAAGTGTTTATATGTCGCAAGACCTGGTGGAGGATATCAACGAGCTGGTCGAAGATGTCCTCATCGTCTCCCGGAAAGAAATTAACCCTGTTTGGATTCTGGTCGGCTTGCTTTTAATCCAACCCACCATCAATATGATCACCGCATTTTCTCACAGGAGGATAATGAATAACTAAAAATAGAGAATGAATAATTTTTCTATACGTAACGCTCGTTCGTTATTCATTATAAACTTTTAATTATTCATTAAAAAAATCTATGTCTTTTAAGAATTATAAAAACCCAGATTTCAGGGAGTTCTTTACCGGGGCGGTGATAGGGGATAAGGCGCAGGGGAAAAGTTCCTTTTTGGCCTTGTTCGCCAAGCAGTATTATCACGCCAATGCGAACAAAGGAAATATACGAAAAGTGTTGATACATGATCCGTCTGAAGCCGGAGCCTTTGCACAGTTCGAGCATATCAGTCTGGAGGAATTGATGTTTGGTGTAAAATTACCGAAGACGGGGAAGCATCATCTTTGGAAAAAAGGTATAAGAAGAATGTGCGGTGAAGAGGACGACGAAGCTGTAATGCGAGGCATCCGGCAGATGATGCGCAACGGCCTGGTCATCTTCGACGAGGCGCGGGACTGGATGGGGGAGAACCCGAAAAAATGGCAAAAAGAATTGTTCACTAAGCACAGAAACCTCGGCCTGGATTTACTTTTTGTGTTCCACAATTTCATGGACATCCCGATCAGTTTGCGGCCACATATATGGATGTATATACTATTTAAAACGCCGGAAAAACCCGATGGCCCACAATGGTTTGCCCGGAGAAGATTCCCCAATCCCGAGCAACTTTATCAAAAATGGGCGGAGGTAGAAGAAGAAACTTACTACAAAGATCGCATCATTCAGCCCTACACCGTTTTTGAAAAATCATTTGAGAGTACAATTAAAAAGGAATAAAAATTATAAATAATAAACTGTTTTGTCATCTCGAACGTAGTGAGAGATCTTGTCTGCGAAATGAAAAACAGTTTCCTAAGCTCACTACGATGTGAAGCTCAGGGAGGGGTATTTTACTTTTAGACGGGATTTCTCCTCACTGACGCAAGGTCAGCACAGGATCGTCGAAATGACAAAGCTTATATAATTAAAAATAGTAACCATGCAAAAATATCTCAATCAAAAAAACCTCATCATCCTATTCTCCACCCTCGGCGGTCTCCTCCTAATCAGTCTGATTTATTGGAGCATCACCGCAGGAAGAGCCGCGCGCCAACACCTGAAAAACGAAAAAGCCGTAGCCCAAAAACTAGCCAAAGGCGAACTCAAAATCACAACAGACAATGACAAATCTGAATAAACAAACGATTTACATAGCAGCAAAATATATAGGAATCTTTATAGTAGGATTCGGATTAGCCTGGTGGTGGACCCGAAAGCGGCGCACCCAACCAGCCCGTGATCCCATGCCCGAAAAACGCAATTTGCTGATCCTCGATCTGGATACTTCCGCCACCATCGCGGATATCGAGCCGAGGCAAAGAGCCTTATTTGGAGCTTTGCACGACACCCTGTTTGAGGCAGAGCATTGGAAAAAAATACTTCCAAAAATCA
>JAHDCK010000486.1 GCA_020629915.1 Saprospiraceae bacterium | reverse complement strand
TACTTGATTAAAGGATGACCAAGATAAAAAACATATACGAATCTTCGCTTCGTAAAAATCATGAAAATCCAGAAAATCAGGAGAATCGTGGTTCTCAACATTCCTTCATTTTTTATATATTTGTTGTAGAAGTGCCTTGGGTATGGAGTTTTTGTTTCGGAGAAGTTGCAAACTTCTCCGATCGTTTTCGGGTGGAATGTAGGGCATACTCCGGACATCGGAGTGGTTAGACAGGAGAACGAATCCCTGAAAATTATTAAAATATTTCAAAAATTTCCATGTTTTATAATAGAAACTATCAGCCGAATGGCGAGCAGGCCGGAGATGACAAAACCAACAAATCCCAGGACGGGAACATTGTAAATGTGTGGCGGGATATTGAACCCGGCAATGATGGAAGAGCCGAGGATCAACGCAGAAAGCATCATCGTAAAGGCCATCCGATTAGAAACAATTTCCATTTTTTTATAAAATTCTTCCAGCCCCTTGTGCTCAAATTCAATGTGCAATTTACCTTCTTTTAATTTCTTGATGACAGCCTGAACATCCTCCGGCACGGCGGAGAGCATGGAAGTCGCTTTGCCAAAAAAGGAAATGGCCCGATTGCGGATTTTGTCCGGGCTGATTTTTTGCTGATACAAACGTAATACAAAAGGTGTTATATTTTCAATAATATTATATTTGGGATCAAGGGTCAGGCCAATGCCTTCTATGATGACCAGTGCTTTTAATAAAAGCAGGAGGTTGGCCGGGATTTTTATTTTATAATCAAAAAATAAACTATATAATGTTTTAAAAATTTCTTCTCCTTCTATTTCATCAATAGACAAATCCGGGTAAGTAGCGAAAAAATCCACGATGTCGTATTCCAGTTCTTTTTGGTCAATGCCCGTTTTATCGGTAGAAAATTTGACCAGGGCTTTTTTCAGTCCCGGCACATCCCTGTCGTGAACCGCAAGGAGCATATCCCCTAAAAGCATTTTATCAGAATCCAGGATGGTTCCCATCATGCCGAAATCAATAAAACATATTTTTTTATTTTTTAATATAAATAAATTGCCCGGATGTGGATCGGCATGGAAAAACCCATGATCAAATACCTGTTCAAAATATATATTAATTCCCAGCAAGGCGAGTTCCGGCCCGGTAAAGCCAATCTGCCGAAGTTGTTCAAGGTCGGTAATTTTATAACCTTCGATGTATTCCATGCAAAGGATTTTGTCCGTAACATATTCCATGTAAACATTCGGAACATATACGTTATTATTGTGTTTAAATTGATTTTGAAACCGCTTGAGGTTGTTCGCTTCGTAATTAAATTTTAATTCCTTGCGGATACTTTTTTCAAACATTTTTACCAGCTCACGGGGCTGGAAGGAAACGTATTGCGGAAAATAATTTTCGATAACCTGCGCCAGTTTTTTTAGAATGGCAATATCCGCTTCAATTTTGCGGGCAATATCCGGCCTTTGGACTTTAAAAACCACTTCCTGTCCGCCTGTCAAAACAGCCCGGTGTACCTGAGCCATCGAAGCGGATGCCAATGGTTTTTCATCAAAAGATTCCACGAGTTCGGAAAGCGGCTTTTTGAAGGTATCCACCATGATTTTTTCTATATGTTCAAAGGGGACTTTGGGTGCGCTGTCCTGCAATTTGGTCAGTTCCAAGATGAGATCTTCCGGCAACAGGTCGGGTCGGTTACTGGCAATTTGAGCCAGTTTGATGTAGGAGGTTCCCAGCTCTTCACAAACCATTCTGATTCGCTCGTAACGGGTGTAGTCCGTTATGGATTTTCCTTTGCGGTGCGGAACCAGTCGCTGATTTTTGGGAATCAGACGATTGAAAGGCGGGTGAGTGATGATGTCTTCAAAACCGTATTTGATTAAAACGGCCAATACCTGCTCTGTCCGGAGCAAGAGCATAGGAGTCGATATGGCAGGTATATTTTCCATTTGTATTTTCGGATATTTTTGTTTTGTTTTTTTAAAATATATAAAAAAGAGCAGGTTAAGTTTTAACCCGCTCTCCAACTATGAAACTAACACTTTAAAATATTATTAAAAGTACAGTTTGGACATAATCAATTTTTCGCAATGATGTTTATTGTCCCAACAAATCGGAAAAAGCATTGCGTAAATGTTTGACGGATGCAGAAATTTCTTCCATAAACTGGCTGTTGGCCATTTCGTCTGTTTCTTCTTTGCGAAGCAGGCTCCTGATTTCTGTAACTTTGTCCCGCAGTTCAGATTTGCGTTCGGTGATATTGGTGTTTTCATCGGGTTCGCTGAGTGCCAACTGGATGCGATAACCGTCCAGTTTTGCTTTGAACTGATCCAACTGACGCTGAACTTCATTGCTGACCTCGCCGTAGTATTCTTTCACAGCGTATTCCAGTTCGTAAATTTTTGATAATACTTCTTTTTTATATTTGTCATAATTTCGTTTGCCGCCAGGAGCCGGACTGTTGAGGGCTTGTTCCACGTTTTCAAATTTGACAAGCAGGTCGTGGTGGTGTTCTTGCTTTACCCGTTCTGCTTTTTCAAATTGTGCGCGTTGTTGATTGATAAACTTCGAAAGGTTTTTTTGTTCCCGTTCAAACAGATCCCTGGCTTCGGCTTTTCCCAATGCCATTTGAACTTCAAGTTCTTCTGCTAACATTCGCCATTGTTGGAGGCTTTCTTTTCCTAAATCAAATATTGATTTTGCCATAATTGTTTTTATTTTAAATGGTTAAATATGAATTGACATGAATTTTCTAAAATCTTTTCTCAGGGTTTTGAAATCA
>JAHDCK010000044.1:16887-17523 GCA_020629915.1 Saprospiraceae bacterium | reverse complement strand
TCGCCGGACAAGAAACACCGAGCTAGGATGACAAAATAAATCCTCGAAATTTTCGGTGATTGAAATTGATTAGTTGCTTATCTTCGTAGCAGAACAGAAAGTTTAAGTAAATGGAAGAGTTGTTGGATGATGAATTTAATTTTCATCTTAGAGAATTAATCTTATCAGAAGAAGGTAGTGGCTGGCTGAGCGTTCATCAGGACAATTGGCAAAAAGAATTATACGTTATTGAGAGAAGAAGTAATGCCGGTTGTATTCTGGTCGGGGTACTCGCATTTTTTTCCTTATCTTTTCCCTTTGAATACAAACTGGAGATGTTTTTTCTGATATTATGCCTGAGTTTGTTTTTGTTTATCCGAAAAGCGATTGCCTACAAGCAATTAGTTAAGCATGGATTTTATAAATATGAAATTTATGACTATAAAATTGTGAGATACAGTGCCTCGAATTTTCTAACTTTTGATTTTTCTGAAATTAAAGCGATAAGGGAACGAGGGTTTGGAATGGTATTGATAAAGAAATACAGGTTTCGGAATATATTCTATTATTCTAATAATAAAAATATTCTTATAATTCCAAATAAAATTCAAAATTACCAGGAAAAAATTTCAAAAATATATAAAAACATACCTCAAT
>JAHDCK010000044.1:0-16877 GCA_020629915.1 Saprospiraceae bacterium | reverse complement strand
CAAATAAAATTCAAAATTACCAGGAAATTCGTAAATTTCTAAAATATATAAAAACAGACCTCAATTTGTAGAAAATTAATATGAAGGGACTTCCAATAATAAAAAAATATATCAACTATTACACGAATGCCAAAACGGTCTTCAATGTCCATTCTCCGTTTGTGTTTGAGTTTATGGAAGATGTTTTAGAGGATAAAAGAAAATATTATTTCTTTGACGATGTAAAGCCACTGCGGGAAAGTATGCTCAATTACAGTAGAGAAATTGAAGTCACTGATTTAGGAGCCGGATCGAGAACCGGAGGAGGAAAGCGAAGAAAGGTTTCCGATATTGCAAAATCTGCCGTTTCTCCAGCCTGGCAAGCTGAATTGCTTTTTAAAATTATAAATAAGTATAAACCTAATACGATATTGGAGATGGGGACATCTTTGGGGATTACCACCTTGTACCAAAAAGCACCCAATCATAATGCCCGACTTATTACGCTGGAAGGTTGCCCGAACATTGCAAAAATTGCAAAAAAGAACTTTAGAACCCTGGGGATTACCGGACTCGATTTGCGCGTTGGTCCTTTTAGTGAAACGCTTCCCGGAGCATTAAAAGATCTCCAGCAAATAGATTATGCCTTTATTGATGGTCATCATGCTCAAAAACCTACTTTAGATTATTTTCAGCAGATTTTACCTTTTACACATACCGAGTCCATCCTGATTTTTGATGATATTCACTGGTCTGATGGAATGGAACTGGCCTGGAAAGAAATTCAGGAACATCCACAAGTTACCCTTTCGATTGACCTTTTTTATTTTGGCCTTGTCTTCTTCCGGGATACCTTTGCCCGCAAGCAGCATTTTACCCTGACCCGTGCCAAAAACAAACCCTGGAAAATGGGATTTTTTAAACCCTAATGTCATTTTAGATGTTCCTTAAAGCATTTTCCCGACCAAGCTCTTCATTTCCTAATGTTTTGCTACTTTTGCATCGCAAAAATTCATAATATGCTATTAAGTATCAACCCGGATAACCCGGCTCATCGAAAAATTGCCAAAGTAGTGGAGTGCCTGGAAGACGGAGGCATTATTATTTATCCCACAGATACAGTTTACGGAATCGGGTGTGATATTTTTAATAAAAATGCTGTCGAGCGCGTGTGCCGCCTCAAAGGAATCCAACCGGAAAAATCCAATCTGTCTTTTGTCTGTAGCAATATCAGTCATATATCTGATTTTGCTATGCCAATTGACAATTCCGTTTTTAAAATGATGAAACAATACCTGCCCGGACCTTTTACTTTTATCCTAAAAGGAAATAACAAAGTGCCTAAACTTTTTAAAAGTAAAAAGAAAACAGTAGGTATCCGTGTGCCGGAAAATAACATCGTTCATCGAATTGTAGAAGAACTGGGTCGGCCTATTTTATCAACTTCGTTGAAAATTGATGATGATATAACGGAATATCCCACGGATCCGTCGGAAATTTTTGGCCAGTACAAGAAGCTGGTGGATATTGTGGTCGATGGTGGATTGGGTGGAATCTATCCTTCAACGGTTGTGGATTGCACGGGTTCCGAACCGGAAATCATTCGCCAGGGAGCCGGAATAATTGAGTTTTAATATTATATAAAATTTAGCTATAAAAAACACATGAAACCTCTTTTTACATTACTAATGATTTTTGTTGTGACTGGAAGTCTGCTCGCTCAGGGGACTATTCGGGGATTTGTCAAAGACAAGGATACCGGGGAGCCAATTATTGCTGCTGCTGTTGAGCTTAAAGGAACAACTACCGGGGCTTTTACAGATTATAATGGATTTTATACCTTATCAGGAGTCACGGCGGGAACGTATGACTTGATTGTCACTTATATAGGATATGATACGACAATGGTTCAGGTTGTGGTAAAGGATGATAAAATTACTAATCAACCTTTATATATGACTACAGGCGGTGGAGTAGAGCTGGCAACTGTGAATGTGACCGGAGAACGGGAAGAGGCTAAAACAGAAGTGAAGATTTCTACCTTAACCGTTACCACGAAAGAAATTAAATCTCTGCCAGGTACCGGTGGTGAAGCGGATCTCGCTCAATATCTTCAGGTGCTTCCCGGAGTCGTCTTTACCGGGGATCAGGGAGGACAGCTTTACATCAGAGGTGGTTCGCCGGTTCAAAATAAGATATTACTGAATGACGATTTATAACCCATTTCACTCCATTGGTTTTTTCTCGGTATTTGAAACGGAAACCCTCCGAAATGTCGATGTTCTGACGGGAGGATTTGCGGCTGAACACGGAGGCAGAATTTCGGCAGTAGTGGATATTACAACCCGGGACGGAAGCCCAACCCGCTATGGAGGATTGGCTAGTGTCAACCCCTTTCAGTCAAAGTTGTTGTTTGAAGGGCCGTTAAGTCGGTTAGAGGAAGATAAAAACTGGTCTTCTTCTTTTCTGGTCACTGGTAAAACTTCTTATTTGGACAGAACGTCAAAGACCTTATATAATTATATAGATACGCTGGGCTTACCTTATAGTTATACGGATTTGTATGGAAAGGTTTCTTTCTCTTCTGCTTTGGGGACTAAGTTCAACATTTTTGGATTTAATTATAACGATAATGTCAATTATGAAGGATTGGCTGATTTGGGATGGAATTCCTATGGACTTGGTACAAATTTTAAAGTCGTTCCCCAAAACACAAAACTCATCATTGATGGTAGAATAGCTTATTCCGATTATCAGGCCGAGTTGCAGGAAAATGACGAGGCTCCCAGAAAAAGTGGAATTGCAGGATTTAATGCTGGCTTGGATTTTTCTTTTTATAATACAAATAGCGAGTTTAAATACGGAATCGAATTGCTGGGATTTAGAACTGATTTTGAATTCCGAAACTTTCTTGGGGTAGATTTTAATCAAATAGAAAACACAACAGAAATAGCTACATTTTTTAAATATAAACAAAATATAAAAGATAAATTCCTGTTTGAGCCGAGTGTAAGATTACATTACTATGCTTCCCTGAATGACCTTTCACTGGAGCCACGATTAGGGATGAAATACAATGCCACTTCCAACCTGCGGTTTAAATTTGCAGGAGGACTATATTCTCAAAACCTGATTAGTACCGTAAACGAACGGGATGTGGTAAACCTCTTCGTAGGTTTCCTCTCCGGTCCGGATCAATCTATTTTCAAGCCTGGTACCACAGAAAAAACAAATACAAGACTACAAACCTCCTTCCACGGTGTAGCTGGGGTAGAATACGATTTTTCCAGAGATCTCAGCCTGAATGTGGAGCCTTACTACAAGGGATTTACTCAGTTGATCAACCTCAACAGAGAAAAAATCGAACCTAATGACCCGGATTATGTAACGGAAACCGGCGAGGCTTACGGAATTGACTTTTTATTGAAATACGATACCAAGCGTTACTTCTTTTGGGCGGCTTATTCATACGGATTTGTCAATCGGGATGATGGCGAACAGGTATATCCGACTTTGTTTGACAGAAGGCACAATCTAAATTTACTGGGAACCTATAAATTTGGTTCGGATTTGGATTTTGAACTGAGCGTTCGGTGGAATTACGGTTCAGGGTTTCCCTTTACTCTGACCCAGGGGTTTTATCAGGATTACCAGTTTGATGATGGTATTGATACGGACATCACTTCCAATAATGGAAACATTGGAGTCATCTACGATGAAAAACGAAATGCCGGAAGATTATCCGATTATCACAGAATGGATATATCGCTTAAAAAGGAATTTGAATTTTCTAAATATAGAAAGCTGGAAGCGGTTGCCAGTATCACAAATGTCTATTCCAGAAAAAATATTTTTTACTTTGACCGGATAGAATATGACCGCGTTTATCAGTTACCTATTTTGCCGAGTATCGGGTTGACATTTACATTTTAGAAAATGATAAAAGGAAATTGTGGACAGAAGGAGGAAATCAAAAGTTTCCTCCTTTTTTCATTTACCCATTTTAGGTACAATTTTTCATAACTTAGAGCCGTTTATCCAACATCTGTCACCAAAATCACCCAATCACTAAAACACATCTACTTTTTTGTCCCAAACAATTAAATTAAAATTTTTCTATATTCGTCGCATAGAATGATTTAGATTTATCCCCATTTTTAAAATAACAACTTTATGAATTTGAAAAACCTGCTTCTTGCCGTATTATTGACCTTGTTTTCAGGCGTCTTGCTGGCCCAGGAAACGTCTATTTTTACGGAAATGAATCTCGCCTACAAACGCGGTATTGATTTTTATCAAAAAGGCCTGTTTGGTCAGGCACAAAAAGAATTTGAAAAAGTCATCCAAACACCCATCCCGCCCGATTATACTCGCGGAGAAACCATCAAGGCCGATGCCGAACTCAAGTTTGCTCAGAGTGCCTTACGCCTGAATCATCCGGATAGTGAAATTCTTATTCTCAGTTTTATTGCAAAACATTCTCCTGGAGCAAAAGCCAGCCAGGCCATGTTGGAAATGGGAAATTATTACTATGCTGCCAAGGATTATGAACGGGCCACCACTTACTACCAGCAGGTAGATGTATATGGTCTGGATAAAAAGGCCCGAACCGAACTCAAGTTCAAGCAGGGGTATTCTGCTTTTGTTCGGAAAAAATTCGGGAAAGCCAATCGCCTTTTTAAGGATATAATCAATACAGATGGTAAATACCGGGAGCCGGCCAGTTATTATTATGGTCTCACCGAATTTTTTGCCAATCGGTATGACAAGGCCCTGACTCAGTTCGATGGATTAGTGAATTCCAGAAGGTATGGAAAAGTGGTTCCTTATTATGTCGCTCAAATTCATTTCGCCAAAGGAAATTTTGATAAGGTCATTACCCATAGTGAACCATTTCTCAAGTCCAGAAATGTAAAATACCGAAAAGAAATCAGCCACCTGGTCGGGAAGTCTTATTTTGAAAAGAAAGAATATAAAAAAGCCCTGCCTTATCTCGAAGCCTATTCCAACGCTTCCAGAAAAATGAGTGAAGAGGATATTTACCAATTGGCTTTTACTCAATATAAAAATGGTAAATATAAAAAAGCCATTAAAAATTTTGAGCAGCTCAATAAAACCAAATCTAAGCTGGGGCAAAATGCCTTGTATAATCTTGGAGCCAGTTATGTAAAAACTGATGATAAAGTTTCAGCCCGAAATGCATTCGACAAGGCCCGGAGAATGAAATACGATCCTGAAATCAAGGAGGAGGCAACGTATAATTATGCAAAATTATCGTATGAATTAAAATACGATAGAGAAGCTATTGCCATCCTGCAAAATATTTCACCCTCATCAGCTCATTATAATGAAGCTCAGGAAATGATGGGAAATATTTTCCTGAATACCAGAGATTATGACAGCGCTTTGAAGATCCTGGAAAAAATGCCGAATAAAACACCTCGCTTATATGAAATATATCAAAAAGTTACCTATTTCCGGGGCGTTCAAATGTATAATGATGGAAATTATGAAGCAGCTATCAACTTGTTTAATCGCTCCAAAGGGGTAGGAGGCAACCAGCGAACCAAAGCCCTTTCCAGTTATTGGTTGGGAGATATTTATCACAAGGAAGAAAAATACGATAAAAGTATTCAGGAATACAACGAGTTTTTGACGCTGGCTCCCTCGGCTGGAAATTTACCGGATGGGTCTTCCGCAGCAACTGCAAAATATGGTTTGGGTTATAATTATATTAAAAAGAAAAATTACCGATCCGCCCAACGATATTTTGAGGAAGCAATTACCGAAATAAAAAATAATTTTAGATATATAAAAGAAGATGCTGTAAAAGATCAGGTTTATCCGGATGCAATCGTTCGGGCAGCGGATGCCTCCCTGAAGCGGAATCAATACGACAAGGCAATGGAGTATTACGATTTTGTCATTTCCAATGATCTGTCTGAGAAGGATTATGCCATGTATCAAAAGGCCGTTATCATGGGATTGCAAGGACAAAAAGTAGATAAAATTTTATTATTGGAGGAAATAAAAAACCGTTATCCCAATTCTGATTTTGCAGATGATGCCTTACTGCAGCTAGGCTTGACCTACCAGGGAATGGGGAAGTTGAATGAAGCAACTGCCGCTTATGATGAACTAATAAAAAAGAAAAAGAATAGTCCGCAGGTTAATAAGGCTTTACTCCAAATGGGACTGATATCCTTTAATCAGGATCAAAATGAAAAAGCCCTGAGTTATTACAAGCAGGTTTTTTCTAACAATCCTCAGTCTGCCGAAGCCAAAGATGCCTTAAAAGGGATAGAAGAAATTTATATAGATATGGGAAATCCGGATGGGTATATTGCCTTTGTGGAGAGTGTACCTGGAGCTGGCGTTACCGTTTCCGGGACGCAGCGGGATGCCATCAATTTCAAAGCAGCGGAAGCCAAGTATCAGGAAGGAGAGTACCAGGAAGCTATCAATGCTTATTCTAAATATATTAAAAATTTCCCTAATGGAGTCAATTTATTATCCGCTTACTTCCAGCGGGCAGAATCCTACCTGAGATTGGATCGATACGATGACGCATTACCGGATTACGAATATGTTGTTTCTAAAGGTAAAAGTCACCTCGAATCCCGTGCCTTGCGGAAAGCAGCCTTGATTTCATTGCAGAAAAACAAAGATTATAATAAAGCATATAGATATTTTGTGCAATTGGAAAAAGTAGCTGAAGAAGAGGATGTTCGGTATGAGGCCCAAATCGGAGCAATGAAATCTGCCTACGAATTGGAAAATAAAAGCGGGGTCAAAGATATGGCTCTCAAGGTTTTGTCTAATCCAAAAAGTACAAAAGCGGATCAGGGAGAGGCGAGTTATTATCTTGGTAAAATGGCACTGGCCGAAGAAAAACTGGAAGAAGCACGGGAGTATTTTAACACAACTGTAAAATCCGTAGATAATGCTTTCGGCGCCGAAGCCAGATACCAAATCGCCTATATCTATTATGTCATGCGCGAGTTGGATATGGCTCAGGCTCTTTGCCTGAACACCACGAAGGAAATTCCTTCTTACCAGTATTGGGTGGTGAGTAGTATCATTTTGCTTGGGGATATTTTTTCTGAAAAAGGAGATTATTTTAATGCTCGTGCCTCTCTGGAAAGTGTGGTGGAAACCTATAAAGGAGATCCGGAATTGCTCGAACGTGCCAAAAGAAAACTGGCTCGCCTGGATGAACTGGAAAAGGATACCAATAAGGTCGAATCCAAACCAGAAGCCGATGAGGATTTGGAAATGGATGAGTCGGATATGGACGGAAGTAACTAATTGCTAACCTCGCATTTAAAATTCAATTTTTCTAAAAAACTATCTAGTAAATAATAAATATAATGAAAAAACCAATTTTAATTTTTGGAATGTTATTTCTCGCGCTTGCTATTTTTGCCCAGCCGCCAGGAGAGGATTTACCAGATGAAAACGTGGAAGTAGAAAAGCAGTTTGAAGCAGAATTGCCGGAAACAAACAAGTATCCTACCAGCCCGGTTTTGCCAACAGTAACAAATACACCACCTAATCTTTCTTATGATATTCCAAATAAATTATTGAACCTGGAATATGATCCGCCAAAAATTAAGCCACTGGCCATGCCTAAACAAAAGCTGGACAAGGTGTACCGTTTTTATGCTAAAGCTGGTTTTGGATTGCCGGCCTCGCCTTATGCCGAAGCTTCCTACAATAGTGGTCGATTAAAAAATAATCTCGCTTATGACATTGGTTTCCTTCACCATTCTGCCAACAATGATGCAAAAATCGAAAACCAACGGTTTAGCAACACTGGTGGAAGAGTTGGGGCAACGTATTACATGCCGATGGGAATGGCTGCTGGTGGTTATGTAAGTTACGGATTGAAGCAGGAGCATTATTATGGATATAATAATGCAGACACCTCCTTTACGAGAGAAGCCGTTCAACAGCGATTTTCGGAAATTGGAGTAGGCGGGACTTTCTTTAATAGTCTTGAAAATCGGGGAAGTTTAGACTATAAAGCAGATTTAGATATATATAATTTATCTGATAATTTTGACGTGGGCGAAACCGGGATCGATTTGAAAGCCAATGTGGTCAAACATTTTGACGATAATTTTCTAACCGTAAATGTAGGGAATCTGCTAAGTATTTATAATGATACGGCGAATCTAAATAACAATGTTGCCTATGTGAATCCATCATATACAATCGTTCGTGATGTGTTTAAATTTAAAGTAGGTGCTTTTTTGGCTAGTGACGGACTGGATGGGGTCTTTTTCGCGGCTCCGGATGTAGAGTTGGGGCTGAATCTGGCCGGAGGAACAATTGGTTTATTCGCCGGATGGAATGGAAGTATTTATAAAAATTCCTTCCGCCACCAAACGAATTACAACCCTTATACAAATTCTTTTACAAATATAAAAAATACACGTATCCAAAATCGCTTTGCCGGAGTTCGCGGACGTGCCGGGACGGTTCAGTATGAAGGAAAATTCTCCTGGAAATCCGCTCAGAATCTGGCGTTGTATTTAAACGATTCTACAGATTATAAAAAATTCAATACGGTTTACGATACCGCTCAAATTTATAATATCCATTTTGGAGTGGAAGCTCCCATCATCAAAAAATTAGTGTTTAGTATAGATGGTAATTATAATATATTTGATTTAAATAATAATGCCCGTGCCTGGCATCTGCCGGAATTTGAAGCCAACTTTGGATTACGTTTTCTTACACTGGATGATAAACTGACCCTTAAAGCCGAACTGTACTCTGGTAGTGGAATGGCTTATCTGGATGAGGCAGGAGAGGAGCAGGTACTGAATGCCCTTTTCGATTTCAATTTAGGGGCTAATTATCACTTTACAGAAAATTTTGGTCTGTTTCTGGATGTCAATAATCTCTTTAATAATCAAAGAGAACGTTGGTATAAATATCCGGGCTTCGGGACTAATTTCCTCGGAGGGATTACGGTTAAATTTTAACTTGTATATAAAAAATTATTTTCTATATACGCCATTCCGGAAAAGTAGTATTTGCTTTTCCGGTTTTTTTATGCCTGATTTTTTCCCTGGCTATTGTTAAAATGAAAATTCTATTGTACCTTTGTAGTTATATTTTTAATATAAATAAAATAGCACTTATAGAATAATGAATGAAAAAATAGCTCTTGTTGCAGAGGGAGGTGGCATGAGAGGTATTTTTACCGCAGGTGTCCTTGATGTATTTCAGGAACAAGAATATGATCCCTTTCAATTTTTTGTTGGAGTTTCTGCTGGTGCCCAATGTTTATCTTCTTTTATCTGCAAACAGCACAAGAGGAGTCACCGCGTAATTTCAGAGATGTGTTTGCGACCGGAATTTATCAGCTGGTCCCGGTATTTGCGGGGTGGGCATTATATGGATACCGATTGGCTGATGAAAACCCTGGACAAGGAAGATCCGCTAGATGTTTCCACCGGGCTCAAAAATCTGGAAAACCGAATTTTTAAAATTGTGATTACAGATGTCGCCACGGCTTTGCCGGTTTATCTGGAACCTAAAGCTTCTACCTGGCAAAAATTTTTACATGTTTCTTCTTCTATGCCTATTATCCGACGAGGGTTTATTAAAATTGCCGGAGAGAAATATACCGATGGAGCAATTGGCGATTCCATCCCGGTAAAGCATGCTTATTTTGAAGGGTATCGAAAGATTGTTTTGATTAGAACTTATCCAAAAGATGTATATTATAAAAAAAGATACCCGGAGATGATCATTCCCTATTTGCTGCGCCGATTCCCGGAGATGGCGCAAGCTTGTAGCAATTCTACGGAACTTTACAACCAAACTATAGATTGGATGAAGCAAACCCACGTTGGCCTGAAATTGGAACAAATAGCACCTAAGTCACCCCTTCGGATTGCCAATGATACGCAGGATCCAATGCTTCTGGAAGAATATTATGAGGAAGGAAGGCAAGCAGCATTGGAGTATTTAATTAAAAATGGCATTCCACTGCGTCACACTACCTGATAATCGGGTGACGAAACCCATTTAGTATCGTCATAATTTACACACACAAGAAAATAATTATGAGAAAGACGAACCTACCATTTACGTCCCCCTTTCAGGAAATTATCCTCTTTTTATTTCTGCTATTGGCTTGTATCCTGACCTGATATACTAAAATTTTGCTTTGATCCGTTATCCTTCAAAATAGAAAAAATGATCACGGAAAAGCAATTGAAAAGAAAAGCAACCGCCAATCGATACAAAGCCTTCTTCTTCGCTTTATTATTTCATGGTTTGTTAATCGGTGCGATTATGTATGGAAATGAATTGTCCACCTGGATGACTGATCAATACCAGCAAATTTTTAAGGATAAAACCGAACAAGATCCGGCGGACATAGCAGGAATTTAGAACAACCCATGTAATTGTCCTTGTACCTGATTGACTATTTTTCCCAAATCTTCCGGATTGTTGATGAAATCCACATCATCCCCATTGATGATGAGCAACGGGCCATCTTCATAATTTTCAATCCAGTTTTCGTAGCGTTCGTTGAGTCGTTTTAAATAATCAAGACTCATACTGCCCTCGTAATCCCGACCTCGCATTTGGATATGAGATACCAAAGTAGAAATACTCGCCCGAAGGTAAATTAACAGGTCAGGCGGGTTAATTTGGGTCGTCATTGTTTTAAAGAGATTGAAATAATTTTCAAAATCCCGTTTGGACATCAATCCCATATCGTGAAGATTCGGTGCAAAGATATGAGCATCCTCGTAGATAGTTCGATCTTGAATGACCGTTGTATCTCCGTTTTGAATTTTTAGGATCTGGCTGTAACGGCTGTTGAGAAAATATATCTGCAAATTAAAAGCCCACCGCTGCATATCATTATAAAAATCGCTGAGGTAAGGATTGTTTTCTGTACTTTCATAATGGACATCCCACCCAAAATGTCGGGACAGTTGAGTTGTCAAAGTTGTTTTTCCGGCTCCGATGTTTCCGGCAATAGCGACGTGTCGGATGGGTTTGCGCAGGCTTTCTTCTGGTATCATGATTTTAGAATTAATATTCGGCTAAATTACAACCTGCTATTTCATTCTAAGAAAATCCCCTTCAAAACTTTTCCACAATTTTTCCAACTATTGACAGGTGCTTTTGTACTTTTGACGAAAAAGAACGCAATCGTATCCATTATTTTATTATGAAAATAGATAAACCCTTAATTTTAAAACTGGAAAAACTGGCCAGATTAAAATTGTCGGAGGCCGACAGGGAGCATTTACTTCCCGAATTAAATAAAATGCTGCAAATGGTGGAAAAGCTAAATGAGGTGAATACAGAAGAAACAAATCCACTCCGGCAACTCCTTTCTGACCCTGTTGGTCCCCGCATGGATGAAATAAAAAATCAGGTGACAAGGGAAGAGGGATTAAAAAATGCTCCTCTGGCAGACGGACAGTTTTTTAAAGTGCCAAAGGTAATTGATAAGGATGTTTAGAATTTTTATATGAATAAAACAATTATATCAGTAAAAGAGTTGAGACGAACTTACTATATGGGTTCGGAACGGATTGATGCCCTCAAATCCGTAAGTTTAGATATTTCAAAAAATGAATATGTTGCCCTGATGGGCCCCTCAGGCTCTGGTAAATCTACACTGATGAATTTGTTGGGTTGTCTGGATAGTCCATCCGGAGGAAAATATTATTTAAACAAAACAGATGTAAGCTCTATGTCTGACAACCAACTGGCGAATATTCGGAACCAGGAAATTGGTTTTGTATTTCAGACTTTTAATTTGTTGCCCCGCTTGTCCGCTCTCGAAAATGTAGCCTTGCCTCTGGTCTATGCCGGAATCAGCCGCACCAAACGCCTCGAAAAAGCACAGGAAGTTCTGGATGCGGTAAAACTAGGCGACCGGGTGCATCACAAACCGAATGAATTATCAGGTGGGCAACGTCAGCGGGTAGCTATTGCCAGAGCATTGGTTAATGATCCTTCCATCATCTTAGCAGATGAACCCACAGGTAACCTCGATACTAAAACGTCTATCGAAATCATGGGCATCTTCGAGGAAATTCACCAAAAAGGAAATACGATAATTCTCGTGACCCATGAACCGGATATTGCTGAACACGCTCATCGCATTGTCAGGTTGAGGGATGGATTGGTAGAATCAGATTTGAAAAATGAAAAGATAATTAGTGCATTTGATCCAACACACCGTTATCAGCAGGATTAGGTTTTTATTATAATTTATAATACAATATTTAAAATAAAATGGCATTTAAAATATATACAAAAACGGGGGATAAAGGAGAGACTTCCCTCTTTGGAGGAAAGCGATTACCAAAACACCATCTTCGAATAGAAAGCTATGGAACAGTAGATGAACTTAATGCTTTTATAGGTTTAATTAAAGATAGCTTTAATAATAAAAAAACAAATATTGTTTTAAAAGAAATACAGGATCGTTTATTTACCATTGGTTCTAATCTGGCTTCCGATCCCGATAAAGATATGATTACGCCGGATATAAAAAATGAAGATATAATTTTATTGGAAAAAGAAATTGACGAGATGGAAGGGGAGTTAGCACCTTTGAAGAGTTTCATTTTACCCGGAGGAAATATTGCAGTATCTCATTGTCACTTAGCTCGCTGCGTATGCCGGAGGGCAGAGCGTCGGGTCATTGCTCTGCATACAGAGGAACCCGTTCCTGAAATTATAATACAATACCTCAACCGCTTATCCGATTATCTTTTTGTATTAGGTCGTTGGGTAGGAAAAGAAACGGGAGCTGATGAAATCGCCTGGCAACCGAGGAAATAAAAAAGCAGGAACCCGGGGGAAAATTGGACTCCTGCTGTATATAAGAAAAGAAAAAACGATTTATCAGGGTTGAAATCCTTCCGTTACCTTCTTGATATCGTCCGCTTGAATATTTAGGGTAGGGAAGACAGCAATTTTTAATTCTTCCTCAGCATCTCTCATGGCTACTTCTTCATCTGACAGTAATGGCTCGATGTAGAAAGGATCTAATTCCATGGCTTCTTCCTGACTGGAAGCAATTTCTACCCATTCGATTTCTTCTACAATGACATTGTCGGCATTGATATATTTCTTTTTGCGTTTTTTCTTAATCACTGTAGGCTTCAAAACCGTATTTTGTGGTTCAATAGTGGCTACTTTTTCCATACATTCCTTGCTGAGTAAGTATTCATCTTCAGCAGACAAGACTTCTTGTACCTGATTCATTGCAATCATATCCGGGTCCACATTAGGTTTTGTTATAGAATGAAAACAAGTATAAGTCAACATTCCAAAAAGCAAAACCGCTGCAACTTTAGACAAGTTGTTCAGCATTCGGCGAATTCCGAGATGGAGCGGCAAATGTGGTTGTACATTTTCCCAGACCTTATCATTTGGCGTCACTTCCATATTGGCCAGTTTGCCCTGAAAAGTTCCATCCAGTTGGGAAGGAATATCGCTGTGTTCTATGCGATCCCAGAGTCCATCGCCGGGAATCGCTTCATGCGAGCCCAGCTTATCCCGAAATAAATCATCAAAATTGTTAAAATCCCCCATTTTTTTATTGGTTTAAAGTTTCTATCATTTTTTGTAAAATCGATCGCGCTCTGGCCAGTTGTGACTTTGAAGTTCCTTCAGAAATGTCCAGCATTTTGGCAATTTCTTTGTGCGGATAACCTTCAATTACATAAAGGTTAAATACATTCCGGTAACCCGGAGACAATTGTTGTACCATCTTTAAAAGGTCCTGAGCTTTCAGGTTTTCAAAGGTTGTTTCTGTTTGATTGGGCAAACTGACTTTTTCAATTTCCAAATGATGGCTGTGATTTTGCGCTTTGCGATATTGCTCAATAGCAGTATTGATAAAAATTCGCTTTAACCAGCCCTCAAACGAACCGCTACCTTTATATTTATCAATGTGATTAAACACCTTTATAAATCCTTCCTGTAAAATGTCCTCAGCAGAATGATAATCATTTGCATAACGAAGACAAATACCAAACATCCTTGGCGAAAACGTTTTGTACAAAATTTCCTGGCAATTTCTATTGCCGGCAATACACCCCTTCCTGATTTCTTCCTCTGTTAAACCCTGTACCTGAAGTTCTATTGAATTCATGGATTTTAATATAAGAAATTTAAAAATAACTTTTCCTCATTCAAAACGAATTGAATGGGATTAAGCGAATTTGGTCAACGGTTTTTTGGTAAAAAAATCGTTGGGGTTTGCGTTTGTTCCGGTTTCCCGGAAGCAGTTTATGTAATTAACCATCCAAACTTATTGGGGGGAGGATGGTGTTTTATTTATTTAACTAATGTATAATTAGTACTTATACGGTGTAAAAAATTATTTATAAAATAAAAAGTAAGATGACAGGCTTAGGCTGTGCCGATGCCGCAATGCTCGAGCAGGTTAAAAACCTCTCTTCACATTCTGGCGTAGGAAAACCTACGCCATTCTATAAACTATTTCAACTTTTTTCACACTTCTAACGTATCAAAAAATGCTTTTAGTTTCCCAATGGCGATGCCGCGGTGACTAATGGTATTTTTTTCTTCGAGGGTCATTTCTGCAAAGCTCCTGTCGTATCCGTCAGGAATAAAAACCGGGTCGTAACCAAATCCGTCGGTTCCTTTTTTCTCCATTGCAATTTGACCTTTACAAATTCCTTCAAAAAGATACTCTTTTTCTTTGAATATCAGGGCAACTACCGTGCGAAATTGTGCCGCTCTGTTGGGGTTATCCCCCAATTGGGTCAATAATTTTCCCATATTGGCATTCGCATCCTTTTCCGGCCCCGCATATCTAGCGGTAAAAACACCCGGCGCATTGTTGAGTGCCTCCACTTCCAGTCCGGTATCTTCACCAAAACAATCCACCTGATAATTTTCTTTTAAATATCGAACTTTTATCAATGCATTGCCTTCAAAAGTATCGGCCGTCTCTGCAATATCTTCGGTGCACCCAATTTCAGACATCGGTAAGACATCAAAGAAAGCTCCAAGGATTTTATTGATTTCCCGGACTTTATTTTTGTTGCCCGTTGCAAATATCAATTTTGGTTTCATTTGGGTTTAAAAATTTGCTGAAGGGCATTCCACAGTAATTTCTTCTTGGAGGAATCCGATTCAATGGTTTTTAAATCATTAGCTAAAAGTATATTTGTTTTACGGATGTGAGCAGGAGAATAAGGGGGAATCTCTGCCTGAAATCCGAGTTGCGAACCTTCCATTCCAAAACATAAAAAATGTCGGGGATGGTATAATTCATATATTTTAGCAAAACCAAAATCCTGTGGCGATGTTATATTACAAGCAACCACATCTTTGTCAAAATCGAGCTGAACGGCAGCCAAAATTTTCTTTAAAAATTCGATCTGAGCGTTCCGTTCTTCCACACTCGATAAAAAGACGATGAAAACTTTGTTTTGGTTGTCAGGGGTAGGTGGAAAATTTGAAGTAAGTGCAGTCAGAACAGATAAAAATTCCTTGTTTTGACTGGAAGGAACCCTATATATTTGTTGGTTTGAAAAATTGAACACAAAATTTTATTTTGAATTGTAGTAATATTTAATTTAATTTGCAATATTAATAAAAAAATTTGACCATTTTTAAAATAATTGTTAACTTTGAAGCATTATATTGAGAATTTTCAAATAACCGCCCCATTTTTTCAACCAAATTAAGTCCTATCCAATGAATTTTAAAATCGAAATAAACAAAGTCGAAAAATCGCGAGGAGAAAACCTCGATTTCGACGCTATTCCCTTTGGGAAAACATTCTCCGATCACATGTTTGTCTCTGACTACGAAGATGGAGAATGGAAAAATCACCGCATCATTCCTTACGGCAACTTTTCAATCAGTCCGGCGAATATGTCTTTGCACTACGGACAAACGATTTTTGAAGGAATGAAAGCCACTAAAAGTACTGATGGAAATGCTTGGTTGTTTCGTCCGGAGATGCACGCCAAACGCATCAACAAATCTGCCTGGAGAATGGCCATGCCTTCCTTCCCGGAAGAATTGTTTGTTCAGGCTCTGCATGAATTAGTAGGCATGGATTCCGTTTGGATTCCACCCAAAAAAGGCTCCGCCTTGTACATTCGTCCGTTTATGTTTGCGATGGATGAAATGCTGGGCGTAAAGATTTCCAAGACGTATCGTTTTGTGATTATGACCGGACCCGTTGGACCGTATTATCCAAAGCCAGTGAGTTTGTTGGCCGAAGAAAAATATGTTCGGGCAGCCGTGGGCGGAACGGGAGAAGCCAAGTGCGGAGGAAACTATGGCGGTTCACTATTGCCGGCAAAAGAAGCAGGGGAGAGAGGATTTGATCAAATTCTTTGGTTGGATGGAAAGGAATTTAAGTACGTTCAGGAGTGTGGTACGATGAATGTGTTTTTTGTCATTGGCGATACAGTGGTGACTCCAAGAACCGGCGGAGCGATTCTGGAAGGAATAACCAGAGATACTTTCCTTAAAATTTTAGAGGCTAAAAATATAAAAATTGATGTGCGGGACGTGACTATCGAGGAATTGGTAGAAGCCCACAGCAAAGGAGAATTGAAAGAAGCGTTTGGTGCAGGGACGGCAGCCGTTGTTGCACACGTTTCAGGGATTCAATACAAAGATAAATTTATGGAATTGCCTCCAATCGAAAATCGCAAAATCGGGACAATGCTGAAAGCGGAGATCGATGGTATCCGAAGCGGAGAAATCAAAGATGGATTTGGCTGGATGATTCCTGTAAAATCTAAAGTTTTAGTATAAAATAATATTTTTGTTAAGAGCATGTTTAAATTTGAGGCTTGTAGCCGATTAATGGAATTTTAAACATGCTCTGAAAAGGGCTTTCTGTA
>JAHDCK010000485.1 GCA_020629915.1 Saprospiraceae bacterium | reverse complement strand
GCTTGTTTACCTGATTTTCAGATATATGGGTAGTAGCCAAAGATAATTTTTCATATAAAGTTATTTTATAAAAATATGCTGTGCTCTATTTGAGTATAGCATATTTTTTATTATAATAGAATACTATAATGTCAAATTCCAATCCCATACAGCCCGCAACCGAACTCATCATTGAGGATTTTGGTCTCAACTGGAAAGCCACAGATTTTGAAACAGAAGCATTTCTTCTGGAAGAATTGAGCAACGCCATCGCCTGGATGATGGAGCATCGGCTTGAATTTCTATTCAATACACTTTACCGAATGGATGTGGATGAAACTAAAATGACCGCTGCTCTCTCCCCAAAAAACCCGGAACCCGCCAATATCACCCTGGCCAAAATTGTCATCGAACGCCAAAAGCTCCGCCTGAAAACCAAGCAGGAATACCAGCAGGAAAAACCAGAGGATTGGGAGGATTTTTAATAAAAAATCTATTTCACCACGATAATTTTCTCTTGATAATTGCCACGTTCACTTTCTACCTGTAGCCAATAAACTCCGGCTGGCCAATCCTCTACTACTATTCTATCTATATTGTTTTTTATAATTTTATTAAAAATACTTCGCCCCGACAAATCGTATATGCTTAAAACACCACTATTAATATCTTTATATTCTATATTTATAATGTTTGAAACGGGATTTGGAAAAACATCGGGCACATCTTCTGCTGCTTCCTCCGTAGAAGAAACCATCACTGGTTCATCATAATTCAGATGGTAGGTATAAGCATCATAATCTCCAAATCCATAAGCATAGGCCAAACAGCCTTCCGGACAATTCAATTCAGACATATCTGAATTTAAGGCAACGGAAACAAAACTATACTCCGGAAAATTGGGAATCGCATCAAAATCATTCCCGATCATATTTCCATCCAATTCTATCATTCCCGTCATATTTGTTTCGGCTACGATGGTAACATATTGATTTGTAAAACTGACAAAGTTCCCTCCAAATTCTGTTAAATTCCTAAAATTCGCATTGGTCATTTTCATATTCAATGGAGCTAATTGCAACAAATTCGGATCACCAATACCGCTACTCATACAATCTTGCCCAGGATTCAACTGATAAGCAAAAACGGGTTTTGAAGCTTCAATAACAGTAGCTGCACTGATTTCCATTTCAAAAAAATCGCCTTCGTTGAGATTCGCCTGTTGGTTTCCATTCATAAAAATTTCCGTTCCATCCTCAATCGCCACTACTTTCAAAACAGAATAATCCTGCCCGGAAAATGGAATAAAACCAAAGGAACTCCCGGCCCGACTATTGGGGTGCATCTGTTCATAAAGATGACTATCTGCAAAACAATCGCCAATATTTGCTTTGAGTGCTCCACCAAAAACCGCAACCTTTTTTCCATCCGCTGCCACTACCTTCGAGCCAGTGAGGTCTCCATTAGAATGAACCTGATAGCTATTTCCCTGTTCCGGCAAAGTAACGGTGAAAGGCAAACCGGGCGGTCGCAATCCTGCCGTCAGGGCAGCCGGCGTTATTTCTATGGTGGTATTATCTTCCGTCGCAGTGACAACGAAGGAGGAATAAGCTCCGGGATCGCCCTGAAAATCCTCGCCGGCCATGACGGTATAATTTGTCCCCAACATAGTTGCCGGAAGCAGCATTGTCGCCTCAGAAAAATATAACCGATAATGTACCGCAAACGCTTTTACATTACTACTCGTCGTAATTTTTAATCCAAAGTTTGAGATTTGCTCGGAACCTTCTGCATAGTAAATCGCATTGGGCATAACAATTTCATTCAGTCCGGGACCATAACTTTCTGCTACGGAAAAACCCGTAACCGGAGCCTCCACTACGGCTGTTCCCTCAATATCCGCATCTATAAAAATGGAAAACTGCGGGCTGCCATTGAATATCAAATCCAGATTTTCAATATAAGTTAAATAAAATTCACTCCCGGTAGAAGTAAAGGGTTGCGCCTGAGTTTTCAATCCAAAAACAAACACAAAAATTACGCACAAAATAATTTTAAAATTTTTCATAGTAAAATTTTTAACATTCAAAAATTACCAATAATAGCGCATAAGTTCAGTCGCCCATTCAGGTTGATGGACTTGGAATTTTGGGAGGAATTCCTTCATGACTGGTTTAATATCCAGTACAGGTGTTCCGTGAATGGCATCGAGGTTTTTGACGAAGAGCTGGCGATTTTCTTTTTTGACCAACTCCACTATCGTACTTCCCAACAAGTTGGGGCGGCTTTTGTTGCGTTGGGCAAAACTTCCGACCTTTGGCCAGGCCATATTTCCGCGCGGATGTCGCGAACGGGCAATTGCTTTTTCTTTTGGCACCAAATGAAAGTGATAAATAATCTCCAAATGCGAAAACGCTTCGATTCCGTCAAGAGCGAGTGTTGGCATTTCCTCGGCCAGTTCTATTATGGATGGAATGCTGCTCCAATTATCATCTTCGGGTTGGAGTCTTTTGTTTTTTACAAAGGCGAGTTAAGGTTATTTTCATATAAATTTAATTTAAGTAACCGGCCACAATAAAATTTATAATACTTTGAACGACTTTTTGATTTCTTCTTCGTTAAAAAGCCTCGCCGACGCTACGGTCGGAATCAAGGACTCGCCGACGCCCTGCGTGCTTACCCGCCCGCAAGCGGTTCGGGAGTTCACACTCCCTCATGTTTTTTGCCTTGAATAAATCAAAAATTCATTTCAAATTAAATTGAACATTATTATGTCCAGTTACTTATGTAAAAATCTTATACTAAACGAGTTGTTTC
>JAHDCK010000043.1:9010-17571 GCA_020629915.1 Saprospiraceae bacterium | reverse complement strand
ACTCTCTCCAAAACCAAACTCGAAGCACCACCACCACCATTACAGATAGCCGCCAGTCCAACCGAGCCATCTTTTTGCTGAAGCACATTATTAAGCGTCGTGACGATTCTCGCTCCCGAAGCTCCCAGCGGATGCCCAAGGGAAACCGAACCACCCAACACATTGACTTTATCATTATCTAAGTTGAGTACTTTATTGAAGGCAAGCGTAACTACCGAAAAAGCCTCATTCACTTCAAAGAAATCTACATCAGACATTTCCAGACCAGCTGCTTTCAATGCTTTAGGAGCAGCAATAGTCGGGGCAGTAGTAAACCACTCCGGTTCGTGAGCAGCATCAGCGAATCCCAGGATTTTGGCAATAGGTTTCAGGCCAAGCTCCTGCATTTTTTCCTTGCTCACCAGTACAAGAGCAGACGCACCATCATTTATCGTAGAGGCATTTGCGGCGGTTACTGTTCCATCCTTAGTAAACACCGGACGCAGAGAAGGAATTTTTTCAAATCTAACTTTTTTGTATTCTTCATCTTCTGTTATAATAATCGGATCAGATTTGCGCTGAGGAACAGAAACACCAACTATCTCTGCATTAAATCCTCCGGCTTCGGTCGTCGCTGCTGACCGTTTATAGGATTGAATCGCAAAAGCATCTTGCTCCTCCCGGGAGATGTCGTATTTTTTGGCGGTATTATCTGCACAGACTCCCATCGCCATATTGCCATATACATCCGTCAAACCATCTTTCTGCAATCCATCGATGATCGTTCCATGACCATATTTCATTCCATACCGTGCCTTATCCAGATAGTAGGGGATATTCGTCATGCTTTCCATTCCTCCGGCCACAATCACATCTGCCTGTCCCAGCATAATCGACTGCGCACCAAACATAATGGATTTCATCCCGGAAGAGCAAACTTTATTCACGGTAGTACAAGGTACATTAAAACCAATTCCGGCACCTACAGCGGCTTGTCGGGCAGGAGCCTGTCCTAAATTAGAACTAATAACATTACCCATAAAAACTTCATTCACTTGGTCAGCAGCGACACCTGCTTTTTCCAATGCTCCTTTGATGGCAGCAGCACCCAATTGCACGGCAGATAGCCCGGCAAACATTCCTCCAAAACTTCCAATTGGTGTTCGGACAGCGGAGACAATATATACTTCTTTCATTTTATCAAAATTTGGTTAGAAAAATTTACCGCAAAGGTAGAAAAAAGTTAACAGGTCAGGCCTTAAACTTGTTTGTGGAAAAAAATTCTGACCGGAATTTTTTTTACAAAAAATATGTTCTTAATTTGGCTTCCAAGTGTAACTCAGGGTGATTAGCTCAGTTGGTTTAGAGCGCATGCTTGACAGGCATGAGGTCAGCAGTTCGAATCTGCTATCACCCACCAACACATTCAACTACTTACAAAAGCTCAACTTTCCCTTCACTGATAATTTTCTATCTGTTACAAAACAGATGAGCAAGATATTTTTTAACCTTCTTAAAATTTATTTGCAATGAGAACAATTTTGACTTTCGTTGTATTGGCATTTTTCTCACTTAGCGTTAGTGCAAGTGCAGGCGCCAATTGGACTAATGATTTAAATGGTAATCCTGAACTGGACAATCTGCCTTCTGAAATGCTACAGTTAAGTGTGGATGATTTTCTCAATTTGACACCTAAAAAGTACAAAGAAATGACAGGTGAAAAATTAGGATTTAAAAACACTGTTAAACTAAAGGCGGCTCAAAAATTCATCAAAAAAAATATGAATGAAGAAGCACCAGACATTTCTAAAGGACTTTACATTCTTTTAGCTATCATAGGCTGGGCCTGGCTTGCTATGGGATTAATGGATGATTGGAGTGGGAGTGATTGGATTGTATGTTTGGTTTTATATGCACTTTGCTATGTTCCAGGCTTGATCTTCGCGCTAGTTAAAATGAAAAATTATTATTAGAAATGATAAAAAAATAAGTTTTTGACTTTGATAAGGAAATTTTAAACCAAGACAAGGCAAAAATAGGAGTGAGTGAGAACTCTTGAACTGCTTGTGGGCAGGTAAGCAACCGGCGCATCGGCGAGTCTATGATTCTGACCAAACCCGTAGCTAAGGTTACGCACTCAAAAAGTAACTTTGTCTGGACAAAAAATAGCCTAAAATATTTTAAAAAACCTAAATTAGACAAACTCTTATTTTATCATTTCTTACGACCTAAATTTTGAAAAAAATGACGGCCGATGAATCCTTCATTGGCCGTTATTATTATACCATCAAATGAACCTAAACAACAAAAATATTCAGTGGCTTTGGTTGATCGCCCTCTTGGTTTTTCCTTTTTTGCTTTGGGCCGCACCAGCGGGTACGATGGACGATACCGGGATAATATTTTGTCCTTCCCGATTATGGTTTGATTTTGAATGCCTGGGTTGCGGGATGACACGAGCGGTCATGCACTTCCATCATCTCGATTTTGAAAATGCGATCTATTATAATTATGGTGTAGTCGTAATTTACCCGGCTCTGGTCATTATCTGGTGCTACTGGGTGTACAATGCAGCCATTCAGGTCGGACTGATCAAATCGAATATTACCCGTCAGGGTGAAGCGTAGCCTGGCGAGTCAGCAGGATTTCCTCTGATTCCACCCGTTCCTCATCCGGTACACAACAATCCACCGGACAAACCGCAGCACATTGTGGCTCTTCGTGGAATCCTTTACACTCCGTACATTTATCCGGGACAATAAAATAATAATCTTCTTCCACGGGCTGATGCTGCGTATCCACCTCTGTTTCCGTTCCATCTTCCAGCTTAAACAAGCCTACGACAGTCGTTCCATCCGCAATCGACCATTCCACACCGCCCTCGTATATTGCGGTATTGGGGCATTCCGGTTCGCATGCTCCGCAGTTAATGCACTCATCTGTTATTCTAATCGCCATATTATTATAACAATTTATTTAAAAATTGGTTCTGCAAAGGTAAGGTTAAATCATCATAATGAAAAGGTCAATTCTCACAATCCGTTTTATCTTTGCCAAATGAATATTCAGCAACGTATTGATATTTTAGTAGAACTGGGAAACAGGCTTATTTCTCAGGCAGCCGATTCAGAGGAAATTTTGATCCGGGCCAAAGTAAAAAATCCCTGGTTTACGCCGGAGCAAACCAAGAAACGTTTGAAAACCATCTGCACTCAATTTTTAAATAAAAACAAAATTGAAAACTGGCTGGCCACTTACCCACATTTTCAAGAGCCGGAGGTACAAGCCACTGTGGCCCTGTTACTGGCAGAGGACATCCCACTCTCGGGTTTTCAGGATTTTACAGGGGCATTTTTATCGGGGCATACTTTAATTCTAAAAGGGACAGATAAAAATGAAACATTGTGGCATTTTATATTAGAAAATTTGATTAAAATAAATCCCGAACTAAAGGGGGAAATATCCTGGACAAAAGATCCCATTTCGGGGTTTGATGCCATTATCGTTGCTCCTCAAAATATGGATTCTAATAAATTTAAAACATATTTTAAGAAATATCCAAGTATCATCCGGCAACAACAGTTCGGCATTGGCATTTTATCCGGAAAAGAATCAAAGGAGCAATTGATTGATTTTGGAAAAGATATTTTCGATTTTTTCGGATTGGGAGAGAGGAGCGTTTCTAAAATATATATTCCCAGAGAATATGATTTCGATCTTCTGGTAGAAGCGCTCCACGAATACAAAGAAATCGTCTGGCACAATAAATACAAAAACAACTACGATTATAATTATACCTTGTATATTTTAAATAAAATAAATATCATCCCGGGGACTTGTCTTTTGCTTGTAGAAGATAAGGGACTAAATTCCCGGATTGCCACCCTCCACTACGAGTATTACGACGATTTAAATGACCTTTCTGTCCAATTGACGGAACAAAAATCTCTTTTTTCCTGTATTGTTGCAGGAGAGAATATTCCGAATCATTCAGTGATTCCCTTTGGACATACACACCAAGAGGAGTTAATCGACTGGCCGGACGGGCAGGATACATTTGCTTTTTTGATAGAATTAAACCATTTTACAACAACATAAACTTTAATAGTTAAAATCTAATTCTAAAAATATGAAAAAATTAACTTTTTTATTGTTGGGCGTAGTCATGATGACGTTCACTAGTTGTATTGATATTGTAGAAGAAATGTTTTTGAAGAAAGACGGTTCCGGGGAATATAAACTCACAATGGACATGAGTGCCATGATGAAGGAAGGAGCCATGAAAGGTATGATGGAAGGCATGTTTAATGAGCTGGGGGTGGATGAACCGAAAGAAAATCCCGCTGGTGATAACATCGTCGATCCCAAGCGCAAAAAGGAAGAAACCCAGCCGGACAAACCAAAAAGGCCCATGGAAATGGATTCGATCATGTATCTGAAAGACCTGCCGGATTCCTCTAAGCAGCGACTCGATCGGCCGGAGTTTTACGACAAGGTAAAAATCCACATCAAAGCCAGTGAAAAGAAAGAAATGATGAAAATGACTTATATTTTGGATTTTGATAATATGGCAGACATTGATTATTTCTATCAAAATTTGGATAAATTTACGAAAGAGTCGGAGCCAAAAGAAGCACAAGAGAATCCCCTCGGCGGTATGGGGGGAATGGGCGGCATGGGCGGTGGAATGCCTGGGATGCTTCCCAAAGGGATGAATCTATTTAAATTGGCCGGTAAAAAACTGACCCGAAATAAAGATACCTCTACCGAGAAAATGGATATGGAAAGTCAGGATATGGCATTGATGAAAATGATGTTCGCCGGAGCAAAATACACCACTATTTATCACTTCCCAAGTAAAGTAAAGAAAACCACAATTGATGGAGCGAAGGTGGAAAAAAGAACAGTTACCGTTGAATCCTCCGTTATGGATATGATGGAAGGGAAGGCAGCTATGGATGGTTATATAAAATTTAAATAAGCTCAAGTGCAAGTATCAAGATCAAGTTCAAAAACAGGGCGTGTATTTTTTGTTATATAAAAAATATTATAATTAAACTTTGCGTCACGCTCGTCAATTGATCTTGATACTTGCGCTTGAACTTGAAAGAAATCAAATAATCTCCTCAAACTCCTCCTCACCACCGGGTTGAAAATTCCGGTTGAGAGATTGATTTACGGATTCCTGCATGAGTTTGAAGCGATTCATCACCGTTTGCACAAAAAAAGGATCGGCAAAAGCCTTGACTTCCTCCATATTTTTGACCGGGAAACCCTGCTTGATTTTATAAGTTTGCTCCATATTGCCCACTTCAAATTTCAGGATGAACTTTCCGTCATTTGAAAAGACCGTAATTTTACAGGGATGACCTTCGATAGAACCAATGATACGCATATTAGAATTGTTATTTTCCACAAAAGTACCCGATTTCCGGCAATGAAAATTAATTGAAAACAAATTTTAATAAAAATAAAATTTAGTTATCTTTGCGGCGCTAGAAAATGATTTTCGTAATTATTATTTGGTAATCTATTTAAAATAAAATAATGGCAGTTTACTTAACACAAGAAGAAAAATCAAAAATCTTCACAGAACACGGCGGGTCAGAAAAAAATACGGGTTCCGTACATGGACAAATCGCCCTTTTTACATTCAGAATTAAAAAATTATCTGAACACCTTCAGGAAAATAAAAAAGATCACTCTTGTCGTCGATCTTTACTCCGTCTTGTAGGTAAAAGAAGAAGACTATTAGTTTACTTACAAAGAAAAGACATCGCTTCTTACCGGGAATTGATCGAAAAATTAGGAATACGTAAGTAAGCGCAAGCAAAAGAAAAATAAATGGAATCATTGGACATTAAGTATCTGAAAATTAAACGTATAAGTTTCTTTACTGCTATTTCCACCTTCCGTTAAAAATATCTAACCATGCCCTGACAAGTTTTTGTCCGGGCATTTTTTCTTTAGAATGAACATAACCTTGCTTTAAGCATATTTTAATTTAATCTTTTTTAAATTAATATGCATTTGGTTAGGTGGATTCATATCAGGTTCGATTTTATAAATTGAAAATAATATATAATGGGAAAACAAGTTCCTATCAGTACCTCGTTCAACCTACCAGATGGACGGGAAGTATCCATTGAAACGGGTAAATTGGCCTCTCTTGCAGATGGCTCCGTTGTAGTGAAAATGGGTAAGACGATGTTGTTCTGCTCCGTCGTCTCTAAAACAGAAATGAGAGAAGGGCAAGACTTCTTTCCGTTGTCTGTAGATTACCAGGAAAAATTTGCTGCCGCCGGCCGGATTCCGGGTAACTTTTTTAAACGCGAAGCCCGCTTGTCAGAATACGAAATTCTGATTTGTCGCTTGGTAGATCGGGCTATCCGTCCTTTGTTCCCGGAAGGATATTTGTATGACACGCAGGTGATCATCAACCTCATCTCTGCCGACAAAGATGTTCCGCCGGATGCCCTTGCAGCTTTGGCTTGCTCTGCGGCATTATCCGTTTCGGATATTCCGTTTGAAGGGCCTATCTCCGAAGTGCGGGTGGCCAGAATTGACGGCGAATTTAAAATCAACCCCAACTTTTCTGAATTAGAAAATGCGGATATGGATTTGATCGTCGCTGGTGATAAGGATAATATCATGATGGTAGAAGGCGAAGCCAAGGAGTGTGCCGAGGAAGATATGATTGAAGCGATTAAGGTCGCACACGAAGCCATCAAAGTACAATGTGATGCGCAATTAGCGTTAGCTGAACTCGTTGGAGAGAAAGCGACCGTTAAACGAGAATTTATTCCGGCAGAAGAAAACGAAGAAATACACGAAACGGTAAAAGCAGAAGTAACAGACAAGATTTATGCAATTGCCAGCAGTGCTTCGGATAAAAAAACACGTCGGGAAGGGTTTGATGAAATCAAAGAAGCCCTTAAAGAAAAATTTCTGGAAGAGCATGGTGAAGAATACATGGAAGAAAACGGGCATTTCGTTTCCCGTTATTTTAATAAAGTAAAAAAAGCAACCATCCGCGAAATGATGCTGAATGAGAAGAAGCGTTTGGATGGAAGAAGCCTGACTGAGGTTCGCCCGATTTGGTGCGAAGTGGATTACCTGCCTTCGGCTCACGGTTCTGCTATTTTTACCAGAGGAGAAACGCAGTCACTGACATCTCTGACATTAGGGACGAAGCTGGACGAGCAGATGATCGATAATGCTTTGAATTTTTATTATAATAAATTTATCCTGCATTATAATTTCCCCGCGTATTCCGTAGGAGAGGTTCGCCCGTCGAGAGGGCCTGGACGTAGAGAGGTGGGTCACGCTAATTTGGCTGCCCGCTCCCTCAAGCAGGTTTTACCTTCTGAAGAAAATCTCGCTCATACCATTAGAATTGTTTCTGACATTATGGAATCTAATGGTTCTTCCTCTATGGCAACGGTTTGTGCCGGTTCACTAGCCTTGATGGATGCCGGAGTTCCTATTAAAAGTGGGGTATCCGGAATTGCAATGGGAATGATTTCCGATGGAGATCGCTATTCTATCCTTTCCGATATTTTAGGAGATGAGGATCACCTCGGTGATATGGATTTTAAAGTAACCGGAACGGAAAATGGTATTTGTGCTTGTCAAATGGACATCAAAGTAGATGGATTATCTTATGATGTATTGAGAGAGGCATTGATGCAAGCCAAAGAAGGAAGGCTGCATATTTTAAATGAAATGAATCAGGTACTCAATGCGGCCAACGAGGATTTCAAACCTCATGCCCCCAGAATGGAAAAACTGCGTATCCATCCGAAATTTATCGGAGCGGTTATCGGCCCTGGTGGAAAAGTTATCCAGCAGTTGCAAAAAGATACCAATACCGTTATCAATATAGAAGAAGTGGATGATGCAGGTGTCGTAACGATTGCCAGTTCTAATAAAGAAGACGTGAAAAAAGCGTTGGATATTATCAAGTCTATCGTTTCAGAGCCGGAAGAAGGCGATGTCTTTGAGGAAGCTAAGGTGAAAGAAATTCTGCCTTTTGGGGTATTGGTTAATTTCTCTTATAACAAATCCGGATTAGTACACATTTCGGAATTATCTTATACGAGAATTGAAAATATAGAAGATATCGGTGTAAAAGTAGGCGATCCGATGAAGGTCAAACTCATTGGTGTGGACAAGCGCACCGGAAAGTATCGCTTATCCAGAAAAGCGTTGATGCCTAAGCCAGAGGGCTGGGTAGAACGCAAACGGGATGACCGACGGGACAGACGAGGCGGTGACCGCAGGGATAATCGCGGAGGCCGTGACAGACGGGATTACAACCGACGATAAAATTTTATAAAAGCGACATCTGATTCAGGTGTCGCTTTTTTCTTTTCCAAAAAGGGAATGATTTGAACATTTTGAAACAACCCTTTAATTTCCCCGTTTCATACCACTACTGCCTAACCGCACTCCTAAAATTTCCGATTTTCTAATTTTTCATAAAAAGTTGATAATCAGACTTGATTTATTGAAAATTGCCATTATTGCAGGATTTTTTTTAAAAAGTCAAGTTTTTCTCAAAAAAAAGTGAAACTTTTTTC
>JAHDCK010000043.1:0-8910 GCA_020629915.1 Saprospiraceae bacterium | reverse complement strand
GGGATCTTAAACTTCAGTTATGCGACAGTTAAAAATTACAAATAAAATTACAGCCAGGGAAAGTTTGGCCCTGGACAAGTATTTAAATGATATAGGAAAAATAGATATGCTTTCGGCGGACGAAGAAGCTGAAATGGCTCGCAGAATCCGGGAAGGCGATCATACCGCCCTTGAAAAACTAACCCGCGCCAACCTTCGTTTTGTGGTTTCGGTAGCTAAACAATATCAAAATCAGGGACTTTCCCTTAGTGATCTGATCAATGAAGGAAACGTAGGGTTGATGAAGGCGGCTAAAAGATTTGACGAAACCAAAGGATTTAAATTTATCTCCTACGCCGTGTGGTGGATACGTCAATCTATCCTACAAGCGATTGTAGAATATTCAAGGATAGTAAGATTGCCCCTCAATAAAGTGGGTTCCTATAATAAGGTAAACGAGGCTTTTTTATCTTTTGTACAGGAATTTGAGAGAAATCCGACCCACGAAGAATTAGCAGACCTGCTTAACCTTACACCAAAAGAAGTGAGAAACATGCTGAAGGGCAATAGCCGCCACGTTTCCTTTGATGCACCCATCAAAGGAGACGAGGAAGGCACTTCTACCATGCTGGATTTGTTTCAGGATGCCGAAGCTGTTCCGGATGGGGATTTAATGAAGCAGTCACTCAAAGAAGAAGTCGATCAGGGTTTGGCTATTTTATCTCCAAGAGAAGTGGAAGTTCTGAATGCTTACTACGGTTTGAAGGGAAGTAAATCCATGACGCTGGAGGAGATTGGGGAAATGTATGGTCTGACGAGGGAGCGGGTTCGGCAAATTAAGGAACGCGCTATTCGAAGATTGCGGAAGTCCTATAATCGAAATGATTTGAAGTCTTATTTAGGTTAAAATATTCAATTATTTATATACAAAAAAAGCCATTGCATTTTGCAGTGGCTTTTTTTGTATATAGATTTACTTTTTACTGATTTTATTTTTCTTTCTGGAAAAAAGTGGGAAAGGTTATATTTATTGCTAGAATGTTTAGGCGGAAAGGGAGGCGATTATTTATTTGAGTAATGAAAATAAAATTTTCTTTAAAAGCAGGAAAATCCAGCCAAAAATATTTTTTTACTCTTTCTTCTTCCGCTTCTTCCCAAACAAATCTTTATCCTCATTATCCAATTTTGGAATAGGGCGCGGAGCTTCCTTGAGTACCCGATTATAGACCTTTTTGACATTCCGCCACTTGCCTCTTTTCAGGCGATAACCTTCGTAGGAACCATCAGGAACGTAAGCCAATCCATCTCCGTAATGAACCGGTTGCATGATGCAATGATCAAAGAGGATCATTTTTTCCTTTTCATTATAATTGACAGAAACGGCCGCAGCCGCTGTGTATTCTATTAAAAGTCTATGGTAAGGACGCGTATATGTTTTTATCTTTTTTGATTTGTCTTTGCCGGAAACTTTTCGCTCAAATTCCTTGAGAAAAACCGGAGAGCCAAAACTGATCCGGTTATTTCGTATGGATAAAACATCTATAATTTTTCTTCTGTTGAAAAAGTCATTTCCATCATAACCAAATAAAACGTAATAATCTCCCTTCCGGTGTTTTACAGGATAAATTTTATAATATAAACTTCCATACCAGTTATTAGCTTTTAGTTTTTTCTTTTCTACCCGAAACATATCATTCGATTTATCAACCAAAGGAATGAGTTTGGGTTTCTTACCGTTGAGTTGTACAATTCCATTATAAATATAAGTATCTTTATCTATATAAAGTTGCCAGGTAAAAATGCGGAAAGCTCCGTCCTTGGGTTCCAGGATGGAAAGAGATTGTACCGAGTCAAATTTAAAATCAAAGGAATTTTCCAGAGCAAGGTCTCTCTGTAATATTCTTAGAATATTATCACTGCATCGTTGACGGTTTTCCAAAATGGTATCGGTCAGCATTTGGTGTCCCCAGACTTCGATAGAATCTCCACAGGCAGTCAGGGCGTCCTCGTGTTGAGCATTGGAATACAGGAATATTGTATTTATAAATAAAAATATAAATAACTTTTTCATTTTAAATTGAAATTTTATCCAGATAAAAAACGAAATCCTGCGGAATTAATTGCAGGGAAGGGGAGTAGATTATTTCAGAACGGCCTTCTTAGCTTCGGTCATGGGAATACTAATACATTTTTTTTCCATATAATCCAGCATCCGGGAAACGAGTTCCTGCGTATTTTCGTCCAACGCTTCTACTTCCTGACGGAAAACTTCATTCATAGCATGGGATTTTATGGCCTTGATTTTTTTAGGCACTTCACTCATGGCGCGTTCCAGGCGGCGTTGCTGGTAATGTGTTTCAAATTCAAGGAGATGTTGATCCAGTAAGTCATTGGCTTTATGGACTTCCTTTTCCCGGAATCCAAGATTTTCCTTGGCCAATGCTCTGAGCGTTTCTACCTCAATGTATTCCATATCAAACTGTCCTGTTACATCGCGTTGGATATTATTGGGAACGGCGAGGTCAATGACAATTTTCCGATCCGTTTCGCCCCGGAGCAAATTTTGATAAAGTGTTTTATCTATAATCGCCTTGCCCGAACCTGTACAAACGATCATCACATCAAAACCTTTTTTATAAGTGTTTAATTCATCCAGCGTGTGGGCTGTCCCGAATAATAAGTTGGCTAATTTTTGGGCTTTTTTCAGTGTACGATTAAAAACAGTAACCTGAAAGGCATGTTTCGCCAAAAATTTTGCCACCAGCGTATTGGTCTGCCCGGCTCCGATGAGGAGGACACGACTTTGAGGCGGAAGGTGATGCCGCAGCATTTTTCTAATGGCAAGGGAAACCACCGAAACAGGTTTTTCTCCGATGCGGGTCTTCGCATAAACTTCCTTCCCGGCCATGACAGCGAAGCGCATTAGCAGGCGGAGGTTGTCCCCGGTCAGATTCCAATCGCTGCATTTTTCATAGGCCGTCCTAAACTGGCGGAGGATTTCGCGCTCACCAACGACGAGGGAATCCACGGAAGCCGCTACCGAATAGACATGGCGCAAAGCGGCTTGTCCTTCGTAATATAAAATGTGTTCGGCAATTTCCGTAGCAGATAATTTTGGATTGATATTTTTGAAGAAAGCTTCGAGGGAGGCAGAGGAGAAGCTATCTGGAGAAGAAATGAGAAACAAAATGCGGTTGCAGGTAGCGAGATACACCAATTCATCCAAATGAAAATCTGCTTTCAATTGTTCCAGCTTGGCTCTGACCTGCTGCTCGTTTTCCTGTTGTATGGCAAATTGCCCCATCACTTTCAGATGTGAATTTTTGTAATTGATGGTGACAACTTTATACTTCCTAAATTTCTCCATTCCTATACTTCTGATCTTTTGACAAAAATAGTTTTCAAAGGGTGTTTTATTGTCACAAAACTGTAATTGTGATGGTCTTTGTATTCCAGAATTGGAACTTTGGCTTTTTTTGACATTTTTATTAAAATTCAAGGGAGTTTTTCTTTAAAATCTCATAAAATGGAGCGGTATTTTATAAAATCGTAAATTTAAACTCCCAAAAAAGTGGTAAATTTCATTGGTAAAATAACCTGTTTTCAATGTCAAAAGTTCGGAAGAAATACTACAATATGTCGAGTGCGTTTCGAGAGGCGGACAACGTGGAGGAACTGAATGTTTCCGGCATTCCGATGGAGACTTTTGATGAGCAGTTTTGGATGTTGAAAAACCTGAAGAAATTGTCCATCAACGGTACTCGGCTTACTTCGTTGCCGGATGAATTTGAAGCCTTGGGTCAGTTGGAAGAATTGAATTTGGCTTTTAATCACTTTATTGAGTTTCCGGCTGTTTTGGCTAGAATGAAACATTTGAAAATCCTTAATTTTAATGGGAATAAAATTTCAGAATGGCCGCAACTGCTGGAAAAATGCCCGGCCTTGGAGGAAATTCATATAAAGGGAAATTGGCTTGAAGTTTTTCCGGGCTTTCAGAATATTGTTTGCATAAAGAAAATAAATATTTCTAATAATAGAATTTATAATATTGATGCAGGAATAAAAAATGCGGTAAATCTTGAATTTTTGGATATTGCGGATAATGAAATTGAAACATTACCCAATGAGTTATTTCAATTAAAAAAGCTCCATACTTTACATGCGGATAGAAACCATATAAAAAAAATGCCCCTTAAAATTGGTCAATGTACTTCCCTGAAATATCTTACCCTGGCCCAAAATCAAATCACCCGCTTTCCGGCTGGTTTGGGAAAACTAAAAAAACTGGATATACTAAACGTGGCTCGAAATCCGATCAGGAAACTGCCAGAATCTTTAGAAAAGTGTATATCATTAAATCAGATTTATGCCTCAGAAACTTACCTTTCTAAATTGCCGGGTCATATCGGGAATCTAAAAAATCTGGAAAGAATAGATGTTTCGTTTTCTAATATGAAAACGATTCCCGATAGTATTGGCGGCTGCAAAAATCTTCTGGTATTGAATCTGGAAGGCAATAAAATTGTTAAAATCCCTTATGATATTCGCAGATGTTTGAGGTTGAGTTCCCTGGCACTGAGTGATAATAAAATTTCGGAATTGCCTAATTCAATATCCCTGCTTCCGAACTTAAGACATTTGGATGTTTCCTTTAATCGCCTGAAAAAATTGCCAAGCAATATAGCTCAACTTCGGATCTGTGAACACCTCGATGTCAGTCAGAATCCGCTGGAAGATTTGCCAAAAAATTGTTCTTTTAAAAATTTGAAAGAAATAAATATAAGAGGGGCAAAGATGAAGTATATTCCGGGGCAGTTGTTGGCCGGAAAGCATTCTCTTGGGATAGAGGTGGACAAGCATTTTGAAAAGGAAATGAATTGTTTTAATGAAATAAAAAAAGGTTATATATCAAAAAGATTAGCCTTGAAAGGGGCCCAAACCTTATTCCAGTTTTATAAAGATGGGAATTTTGAAAATCTAAATGAAGATTTGGTTTTGGGTGGTTTGAAAATGGGAGGAAGTTTAAAGAATCTGCTAGACAAAGAAGTGATAAAGAATTGGCCCTGGCCATTGAAAAAAAATCCATTGGGAAAGGGGAAAGCCATTCGACTCTTTGGAATAATGTATTTAAAACATATACAACTAAAAGAACGCCTGGAGCAAGCCGGAGTAAAATTAGTAAAAGAAGGAGAGGCGTTTACTCATGCGCTGATTTTGAGTTGGAAAAACGTAAACCTCGAAGCGTTGAAAGCGCAGGGAGTTATTTTGTTGACAATATTTAATTTATACGATTTTTTGTATTATAAATCTCCTTTGCCCTATTTTAAAGATGAGGAAGTTGTAGAGGGATTAAAGGCATTGATGAACTCGGCAGAGGATGATAGCCGAAATTTAGCTTTAGAAATTATTTCTTCCAATGGACTACCTTTTTCTTTATGGGAAACCATAATATTGAATATCTTTAAATCTATAAGATGGAAGAAGAAGTGGTTGGATTTATTTTTAGCCAATGCGCCGGGTAAATTTTTGAAACAGAAAGAGGCCTTTTTTCTTTCAACAGAGCGAAGTAATGCAAAAGAAATACATTTGGAATTGTCTAAATTGAGAAAAATGGGGATTGATGATATTGCAATCGCCCGTTATTTTTTTGAGAAGAATAAAAGTTGTTTTTGGTATTTGTATAAAAAGAATATAATAAAGCCCGAAGATATTATTCCAAAGGAAGACGGCTTGGTCGTATTGGGTTGGAGTTTGACTTTTTGGGGACATATTCCAGAGGAATGTTTGACTCTTGAACTTTTCCAAAGTGTAAAAAATTTAAATTTTAGAAATAATCTTTTTAAAAGGGTTCCTGAATGTATTAAGCATTTTAAAAATGCTAATTTTTTAGATTTATCACTAAATCCAATCCGTACTTTACCAAAATGGCTGGGCGAAAATAAAGGCATTAAACGCCTACATTTTATTGAGTGTGATTTGGGTCCCTCTTCCATTCGCATTTTGCAAAATATGGAACAACTGGAATATTTAGATATATCAAAAAATTATCGCCTGCGTAACAGGGATATTTTAAAGCTACGTCGCGCCTTGCCGGATTGTAAAATATTTGATAAGGATGATGATCTCCCTTTCTAATTGTTTGAAGAACGGATTTCCGTTTATATTTGTTCTTCTTTTGTCGTCCTGGAAGTCGTGCCTGTTTATTTTATAAATAAAATTAATAAATATAATTGAAGGTTTTGAAAGATATTTACAAAAACACCTTAGAGGAAGTGACCAAAGCAAGCATTCAGCTACTGCTAAAGGAACCCTTTTTCGGGCATTTTTTTACCAGCTTGCTCAAGGCGACTTCCGAGGATACCGATTCCATGGCCACCACCTTCGCCAATAAACAAATGATGAAACTTATCATCAATGAAAAATTTTGGCACCACAAACTCAAAGGCAAAACCGAAGAACAAACCAAGCAACTTCGCTACGGGGCCATCAAGCACCAAATCCTTCATATTGTGTTTAAACACATGCTGGATATTACAAAATATGGAAATAAACAAATATATAATATTGCAGCAGATTTAGCCGTCAATCAATACCTCACCAAAGAACAACTCCCGGATGATGCCATTACCTTCGATGATTTTCCAGAACTGAAAATGGATAGAGAAAAAGGGATTCCCTATTATTATAATAAGATTTCTCAACATGTCAACGAAGAATCGGATGAAATAAATTTATCCATAAGCGATAGCCGGGAGGAGCAACCCGAAGCTGTTCCCGGTGCCGGAACGGAAGCCGCTCCGCCTGAACCCGAACCGGAAAAAGACGATATAGACAAGGAGGTAGAAGCATACGAAAGAGATGAAGCAGAGGATTTAGAATATGATGAAGATGAATATGAAGAGGAAGTTCCCAAGACGCGTTTGCAGGAATTATTGGAAGGAGACAACGAATACCTCAAGCAACATGACTTTTGGCTGAGTCCCTTGTCCAAGGCAGAACTAAAAATCATAGATGGCTATATCAACGATACCATTTCCAACAGCATCAAACGAATCAAGGATAAAAGTTATGGTTCTTTGCCGGGCGGATTGAAGGAGTACATCGATTTATTGATGGATGAAATGAAACCCAAGGTCAATTGGCGACGGGTGCTGCGGTTGTTTGCAGAGAGCAGTAGCCGGACGTATTTAAAAAATACAATACGTAGAGTGTCGAAAAGATATGGAACAGTGCCGGGTTTAAAATTAAAAAAGAAACATAAGATTTTAGTGGCTGTGGATACATCGGGCTCGGTGAATAACGCGGAACTTAAAGAATTTTTTGCGGAAATTTATCATATTTGGAAGCAAGGCGCAGAGGTGTTTGTCGTAGAATGCGATGCTGCAATTCACCATAAATATTACTACAAAGGCTTTCCACCGGAATCCATTTCCGGCAGGGGAGGGACGGATTTTAATGAACCGATTCGCTTTGCCAATGAAGAATATATTCCGGATGCTATTATATATTTTACGGATGGATATGCGCCCGTTCCTCATGTCATCAGTCGAAAACCGATCCTTTGGGTGATTACCAGCAATGGCATTTCCACCGAAGACGAAATTTATCAAAATCTCCCGCAACGGAAAATCAAAATAGAATAATTTGCATTGGCTGTTGACCATTGACCATTGACCATTGACCATTGACATTTTATATTTAAAATTATTCATTATTCATTATTCATTAAAAGAGCATGAGTAAAAAAACAAAACATAACTATTTATATTATGGGACAAAAACCTCTGCAAATGAAGTAGCTGGTTTTATAGAACACGTGATGAAAACCAATGCCGTAGCGGAAGCGAAGGGACGGAAAAAAATTCCGGGATGTATTTGGGGCAAACACGGGATTGGGAAAACGGAATTGGTGGAGCAGTTTGCCCTGGCGAATGACTACAAATGGGCTTACATTGCACCGGCGCAATTTGAAGAAATGGGGGATCTCGTGGGCATGCCAAAAATCGTGGATGGCGTAACGAAATTTATGCCGCCGGAATGGGTGCCGACCGAGGAAGGTCCCGGCATTTTATTGATTGATGATGTCAATCGAGCAGATGATCGCATCCTTCGTGGAATCATGCAGTTGCTGCAAAATTACGAGTTGGTGAGTTGGAAATTGCCGAAGGGTTGGCAGATTGTCCTGACGGCCAATCCCGATGGCGGCGACTATTCCGTGACGCCGATGGACGATGCCATGCTCACCCGGATGATGCACGTCACAATGGAATTTGACGTTAAGGAATGGTCGAAATGGGCGGAGATCAACGGCGTCGATCCAAGGGGAATTAACTTCGTTTTGACCTACCCGGAAATCGTTACTGGTGAACGAACCACGCCCAGAACGTTGGTTCAGTTTTTTGAAGCCATCTCCGGCTTCGAGGATTTGACAGAGCATTTGGGGATGATTCAGTTGCTCGGAGATGCCTGCCTGGACGAACCGACGACCGTGGCCTTTATCGCCTTTGTGAATAACAATTTGGCCAAACTGATCACGCCGGAGGAAATTGTTAATTCTAAGAATTTTAAAAAAGAAGTATTAGAACATTTAAAATCTATTGTAGTTAAAAAAACAATCCGGGTAGATATTATTGCTACGCTCTGCACGCGCTTGGTCAATTACCTGACCATCCAGGAAATCAAACCAAATGCCTCTCAGTTGGAAAACATAAAGCAATTTATTTTATTAGAATTTATTCCGAATGATATACGATTGACGATGGCGCAGGATTTGGTTTCTTCTTCCAATCCGCATTTGAAAAAAATCATGGGCGATCCGCAGATTAGTAAATTGCTCTTGCAAAAAATGTAAAACAAACTTATTGGTTTTAAAAAAATAACTGCCGAAAATAAATCGGGCGCGTTGCTGGTGTCAGGTGGGACACCTGACAC
>JAHDCK010000484.1 GCA_020629915.1 Saprospiraceae bacterium | reverse complement strand
AGCATCGGGGGATGTTGATGCGGGATGACATCACCAAGGAAATTGATCCGGATGATATCAAAAAGCTGATTCACGATATGCACAAACTCGTGTTGCCGCCCGGTGATAAAATCATCCACGTCATTCCACAGGAATACACCGTGGACAACGAGCAAGGCATTTCCGATCCCATCGGAATGTCCGGCGTGCGCCTGGAAGCTAATTTCCACATCATCACCGGACAAATCACAGCGTCAAAAAACATATATAAATGTGTTGAAAAGAACGGACTGAATGTAGCCAGTCTGACGCTGGAACCCGTCGCTTCTTCCGTCGCCGTTTTGAGCGAAGAAGAAATGCAGGCCGGGGTCGCACTGGTGGACATCGGTGGCGGAACAACTGACCTCGCCATTTTTCACGAGGGCGTGATTCGCCATACTTCCGTGATTGCTTTCGGTGGACATGTTATAACTAAAGATATAAAAGAAGGTTGTAATGTGATGCCGGAGTACGCCGAGAAATTGAAAACAAAATTTGGCTCCGCTTTGGCCTCCGAAGTGTTTGACAATCGGATCATCGCCGTACCCGGATTGAAGGGACGTGCACCTAAGGAGATTTCCGAGAAAAACCTCGCTCGTATCATTCAGGCGAGAGTGGAGGAAATCATGGATCACGTTTACTGGGAAATTTGCAGCACCGGATACAAGCGCAAACTCATCGGCGGAATCGTCCTGACGGGTGGAGGTTCTTTGATGAAGAATATCGAAAAACTCGTCGAACTCCGCACGGGTATGACCACGCGCATCGGTGTGCCGGTTGAAAATCTCGCGCACGGATATGCCGAGGAAGTTTGCAGCCCGATATATGCGACGGCTATCGGATTGGCCCTGAAGGGATTCAGCGATTTGGATCACCTGGAGCCGGTTTCTGTAAAGCAAACTGCCGAACCGGATATGGTAGAAGAAGAGGATGAGAACAAATGGTACGAAACTCTCTTCAAGAAAACCAAGGAATGGTTTGAAGCGCAACCTGATAAGGATATTTAATATATGTATTGTATGGTGACTGGCGTAGGCTGTGCCTACGCCGAAATGTGTCAACAGGTTTTTAACCTGTTAGAAAGAGGTTGAAAACCTCTACAAGTGTTTCGGCGTAGGTGAAACCTACGCCAGTCAAAATGAAAAAAAATATTATATAGTTTTAAATATCCTGGATTTTATTAATTTTGTTCTTATAATTTAAAAAATAACGTCATGATTTTTAATATAAAAGAAAATGATAATTCTATAATCAAAGTCATCGGAGTCGGAGGTGGCGGAAGCAATGCCGTGAACCACATGTACAAGGAAGGTATTGTAGGCGTTGACTTTGCAATTTGTAATACAGATAACCAGGCGATGGAAATCAGTCCGGTGCCAATTAAATTGCAACTGGGGCCAGCGCTTACCGAAGGACGCGGAGCCGGTTCCAAGCCGACCATTGGTAAGGAGGCTTGCGTGGAGTCCATCGAAGAAGTGAAACAGTACTTCGGCGATGCTACCAAAATGCTTTTTGTTACTGCCGGAATGGGTGGAGGTACCGGAACGGGTGCTGCACCAGTGATTGCCAAAGCAGCTCAGGAAATGGACATTCTGACGGTTGGAATTGTGACCATTCCGTTTACCTTTGAAGGTCGCCGCCGAATGGCTCAGGCGATGGAAGGGTTGGAAGAACTCAAGAAAAATGTAGATACCCTCGTGGTGATTTCCAATGATAAAATTCGTCAGATGCACGGCAACCTGAAATTGTCCGAGGCTTTTGCTCAGGCGGATAATGTCCTCACGGTTGCGGCCAAGGGTATTGCCGAAATCATCACCGTTCCCGGTTATGTAAATGTGGACTTCGAGGATGTCAATACCGTTATGCGGGGTAGTGGTGTGGCCATCATGGGCGTAGCAGAAGCGCAGGGTGAAAACCGGGCGAAGAAGGCCGTCGAAGATGCGCTGAATTCTCCGCTGCTGGAAGACAATGACATTCGCGGAGCGAAGTTTATCCTGTTGAATATTTCTTCAGGAAGTCAGGAAGTAACTATGGATGAAATATTTGAAATTACAGAATATATTCAGGACGAAGCGGAAGGAACTGATGTCATCTGGGGTAACTGCTATGACGAAACATTAGGAGAAAAACTATGTGTTACAGTCATTGCTACCGGATTTGACGGAGAGAAAAAGCCAAAAGTTCAGGAAACAAAAACGGAGCAGCGCACCGTAGTCAATCTGGACGACGATGTAAATCTCGCCCGCGATGCCTACAAGGAAGGCGACAACGCCGTGACGTTTGAGTTTGGAGATGTATATAATAAAAAGCAGGATGAACCATTCGTCAAGGAGGAAGGAAACGCCAAGCCAATGGATCGTTCCAAGTTGCGAACGCTGAGTGTAAAGCTCAATGATCCGCATACGCTAAACGAAATAGAAAACGAACCGGCTTACCTTCGTCGCAAAGTCGTACTGGATGACGTACCGCACTCTTCCGAAAAAAATACCTCCAAATGGACGGTAAGCGGAAAGGAAGGAGAGAAGCCGGAACTGAATAAGGACAATGCGTTTTTAGATAAAAAAGTGGACTAGGTTTTTTAATGAATAATTAAAAATGAACAATGAATAATTTTATTATTTGTTGACTTAAGTATATTTTTTATTCCAATAGTTAATCAGAGTAGCCTCGCCCGTGTGAACGGGTGGGGTTTTTTTGTTGTTATATCTTTTTAGCTTGGCAATAGCAAAATTGTTTAAAAAGACTTAAATTGTGAAAAAGGAATATTTTTATTAGAATATTCGAT
>JAHDCK010000483.1 GCA_020629915.1 Saprospiraceae bacterium | reverse complement strand
TTGACCTTTGACCTTTGACCATTTATCTAAGCAAAATTAATTGGGCTTGTTGATAGATGCTGCCAAAAACAATGGCATTTTGCTGATATTTATTTCCTAAATGTTTTGCGGTGTTTTCTCTCATATTTAGAATCAGGAAGGAAGGTTCTGGTGGCCAGGTGTCGTCCTCTCCTACTCCTGCTCCTTTGAAATATTCTAAACCTAAATCATTAATTTCTTTTTCCAATATTTTATTTCTTGATTTGTTTTGGACTTCTGGCAGGGATTCTGAATGGGGATTCCAGGCCGTGATAAATGCCCAGGAATTATATCCTTTTTCTTCTAATATTTCATCCAATTTAGGTGTGGTTTCTCCAATGCGAATTTGAATATCAAAATCATTTATTTTATAAATGGTATTTTGATAGGCATGGATGAGTTCGGGAGGAAGATTTGTATACACAATTTTATTATAATTAAGGAAGTAGTCAAATTTAACTGCATAAAAAGCATGCTGGTTGCTTGTGTCAGGTGGAACACCTGACACGAAAACGCTTTTCCCGTCAGGTGTTCCACCTGACGGTTTCAGGGCACGACGATTTGGTATATTCGGCGATTAAAATTGATTAGTTGCTTAAGCAAGTCTTCAGAAATAATCAAGGAATACCTAAATCACCCTGCCTGTAACTGTCAGGTGCAACTGACACAAGCAACCAGCAGGCTTTTATTATGTGATTTAAATTGAGCGACTAGGGTTTGAATTCAAAAAAAAGGTCACAACAAAGTTACGACCTTAATATATTATTTTTTCCGCTTCAACTTCGGCATGGCCGAAATTTTTGTAACTATCGGTTTAGCAGGTTCTTTCTTTTTCGTTGAGGTAGAACGCTTTTTGGTTCCCGTTGCTTTTTTGCGTTTCTTCTTAGTGAACGCTTCCGGGTATTCCTCCACGACGAGCTTTTTCACTTCTTCCAAAGTCAATTCTTTAGCTTCCTCGCTTGTCATTCTACTTCCATCTTCCTTCTTGGGCAATTTTACATTTTTCTTTCCGTATTTTATAAAAGGTCCCCAACGACCATTTTGCACGGACAAGTCCAATTCCTCTACCCAATTGTGAACGTAGCGATTCGCTTCCTTCTGAATTTTCTTTTCGATGAGGTCAAACATTTCCTCTTCGGTGATGGTATCCGGATCAAAACGCCTTGGAATATTCACAAAATATTCGCCCCATTTGAAGTAAGGCCCGAAACGGCCTTTCCCCTTAGTAACGGGTTTGTCCTTGTACATCGCCACGGGCATATCCTCTTTGATTTTTTCTTCAATCAATTCAGATGCCCGTTCAAAAGTAAGCGTGAGCGGATCTTCCACCCTGGGGATATTGACAAATTTTTCACCGAATTTTATGTAAGGCCCGTAGCGACCACGAGCGATTATCACCGGCTCGCCTTTGTACTCCCCCATATCACGAGGCAGTTTGAACAACTCTTTTACTTCTTCCAGCGTCACCGTTTCCAGAGATTGCCCGGGTTGCAGATTGGCATAGCGGGGTTTTTCCTCTTCTTCCAATTCGTCCGGCGCACCGATTTGAGCGACTGGCCCGAAGCGAGACATGCGCACCAGGATCGTGCGTCCGGTTTCCTCGTCTTTTCCGAGGATGCGTTCGCCGGTTACCCGTTCGGCATTTTCCATAGTATCCGCCACTTTCGTATGGAACGGATTATAAAATTCTTTTATAACTTTTTTCCATTGATCCTGACCTTCCGCAATTTTATCAAACTTCTTTTCGATGTCTGCGGTAAAACCATAATCCATGATTTGGTCAAAATGCTGGGCGAGGAAATCCACGACCATCATCCCCATATCACTGGGGAACAATTTATTTTTTTCAGTTCCGGTCGTTTCAGTAAGTTCTGTTTTCACCAGTTCGTCATTTTTCAGGGACATCTGCTGGTACTTTCTTTCCACTCCTTCCCGGCTTTCTTTTACAATATACCCCCGCGAAGGTTCTGTAATTTTACTAATCGTCGGGGCATAAGTTGAAGGACGACCGATGCCGAGTTCCTCCATTTGTTTCACGAGGCGGGCTTCTGTAAAACGAGGTTGTGCGCGGGTGAAACGCTCTGTCGCCAAAATTTGTCCGAGTGCTAATTCCTGTCCGACCGTCAGCGGCGGCAATACACCTTTTGCATCCTCGTCATCATCATCATCTTTAGATTCTAAATATACTTTTAAAAATCCATCAAATTTTAATACCTCTCCAACTGCATTAAAATGATATTCCGATTGAGTAGAAATTCCTATTTCTGCTGTTGTCTTTTCCAATTCGGCATCCGCCATTTGAGAAGCAATCGTTCGCTTCCAAATTAACGTATATAATCTTTGTTCATCTACATTTGCTCCGGCGACGGGTTTATTAATATAAGAAGGACGGATGGCTTCGTGCGCCTCCTGAGCTGATTGGTTTTTACTTTTATACCTTCTTGTAAACAAATATTCCTGACCGTACTCCTTAGTGATTTCATCTGCGATAGATTGCAGGGCGAGTTCACTCAGGTTGGTAGAATCCGTACGCATATAAGTAATGTGTCCGGCCTCGTACAATCGCTGTGCCGTCACCATAGTTCTTTTTACAGAGAACCCCAATTTTCGGCTGGCCTCCTGTTGTAAGGTAGAAGTTGTAAACGGAGCGGTGGGTTTTCTTTTGAGTGGTTTTACCTTTATATCATTAATAGTATATTTTGCGCCCTTGCATTTTTCGAGGAAGGATTCAGCCTCTTCCTGGGAGTCAAACCGATGGGGCAAATCTGCTTTGAGTTCTACCTCTTTTTCAT
>JAHDCK010000482.1 GCA_020629915.1 Saprospiraceae bacterium | reverse complement strand
TTCATTTCTTCGTAGTTATACAAATAAACCCCAAGGACAGAAATGACCGCCAGAAAAAATATCAGCAGAATGGTGTTCGTTTTCCACATAGTTCTTTTTTATAATATAAAACCCATTTTTATACAAAATAGTATTTTATATTATAAAAATCAAAACAACCCCGAAATATTCCCTTCCGCATCTATATCAATATGCTCTGCTGAGGGCACACCAGGCAGACCTGGCATCCGCATGATATTCCCGGTGATGGGAATGAGGAATCCGGCTCCGGCCGCAATTTCAATTTCGCGAACGGTGACGAGGAAGTCCTTGGGCCGGCCCAGCAACTTGGGATTATCGGAAAGGGATTTTTGGGTCTTGGCAATACAAACGGGCAAATGCTCCAATCCCAATTTAGCAATTTTACGCAAATCAGATTTGGCTCTGGAAGTATAGTCAATCGCCTTCGCTCCATAAATTTTCGTAGCAACGGCTTTGATTTTTTCCTGCACCGGACTCTCCCAATCGTACATCGGCGTGAATTTTTCCGAAGCATTTTCGACGACTTGAATAACGGCTTTCGCCAAATCTTCCGCTCCGGCTCCGCCCTCGGCCCATATATTGGCGACGTGGGCTTGGATGCCCAATTCGGCACAAGCATTTTTTATCACTTCGATTTCAGCATCCGTGTCGCTGGTAAATCGATTAATGGCTACCACGGGTTTGATATTGAACTGCTGGACATTTTCGAGATGCTTGCGCAGGTTCGGCAAACCATTTCTAACCGCTTCTACATTTTCCATAGTCAGTTCTTTCAGGTCAGCACCACCGTGATATTTCAAAGCGCGAATCGTAGCGACCAAAACAATGGCCGATGGATTCAATCCCGCACTCACACATTTTATATCTAAAAATTTCTCTGCGCCAAGATCGCATCCAAAACCCGCTTCGGTAACGACATAATTGGAAAGCGATAAACCCATTTTTGTAGCAATGACGGAATTGGTTCCCTGGGCGATATTCGCAAAAGGCCCTCCGTGGATCAGGACGGGATTGCCTTCGAGCGTCTGCACCAGATTCGGGCGAATGGCATCTTTCATCAGGGCAGCCATCGCACCATGTCCTTTCAGGTCACGGGCATATATAGGTTTTTTATCATAAGTGAATCCTACAAATATGTTCCCGAAGCGACGCTTTAAATCTTCCAGATCTTTCGACAGGCAAAGGATAGCCATAATCTCGGAAGCGGCCGTAATATCAAAACCCGTTTCGCGGGGAACGCCAGAAGTGGTTCCGCCCAGTCCGATAACGATTTTGCGCAGAGCGCGATCGTTCATATCGACGACTCTTTTCCAAAGGACCGTTCGCGGATCGATGCCGATGCTTTTGGTTTTGCTCTGGAGGTTGTTGTCGATGAGTGCGGCGAGGAGATTATGCGCTTTTTCAATGGCTGCAAAATCACCTGTAAAGTGAAGGTTGATATCTTCCATCGGAACAACTTGCGAATAGCCTCCGCCCGTTGCGCCACCCTTGATGCCAAATACCGGACCAAGAGAAGGTTCCCGCAGAACGGCCATCGTTTGTTTCCCCACGCGATTGAGACCCTGCGTAAGTCCGATGGAAACGGTGGTTTTTCCTTCTCCGGCTGGTGTGGGAGATATGGCTGTAACTAATATCAATTTATTCTTTTTTATTTTTTCTTCGTCGATGAGATCGAGAGGTAGTTTGGCTTTATGTTTTCCGTAGTAATGGAGATGATCTTCGGTGAGGTTGACTTTGGCGGCAATGTCTTTGATGTGTTCCAGTTTTGCTGCGCGGGCGATGTCGATATCTGTTGGCATGATAAAATTAGTTTTGTAATATAAAAATAGCTCCTTGGTAAATCCCAAAATGATGGAAGCTGCGATTCTAAAAAATCTCATTCGCTATCGCTCTATCAATTTTCTACGAATCTCGCTTCCAAGGGATTTACCAAGGAATAACAATGATAAGCAATTGGGATGGAATGTGGAATTTTGTATTGGGGAAATTAATTTTATATTGCTTGAATCTTTTTGACTTTATGTTTAAAAAAATACCAATCAATGCCCAATAAACAAAAACATCGCGGCAAACACCCGAATGATATTAAAAATTTTAATATAAAATGGCATAATAAACTGAATGCGGCCGTGAAGGATCTCTCCTACCTGCTCACTCGCTCCTACTCGGATAAATCTGCGTTGAAAGTCGTAGGCGATCGCTATCGCCTGAACGAACGACAACGCAAGGCCGTGCTTAGAATGAGCGTCCCGGATGGAAGCATTTTTATTAGAAGTCAAAAGGAAATTCCGGCCAGTCAAATCCAAGGGAAGGCCATTGCCATTGATGGATATAATTTGCTCATCACGCTGGAATGTGCTCTGTCCGGCGGGTATCTTTTTCTGGGGATGGACAACTGTCTGCGGGATATTGCCAGCATTCACAGTACGTATAAAAAGGTAGAAGAAACGATTCCTGCGCTGACTTTAATTGGCGATGTTTTAAAAAAACTGGAACCGGCTTCCATTCACTGGTATCTGGATTCTCCGATTTCCAACAGCGGAAAACTCAAAACATTAATGCTTGAATTATCTGAAAAAAATCAATACAACTGGGAGGTCAGTGTTGTTTTTAACCCGGACAAAGAACTCATTGAGCTAAAAAACGAATATATTTTATCAACTTGTGATGGCTGGATTCTCGATGAATCCGAACACTGGTGCAATATTTTATCTTATATTGTAAAAAACCATGTAATGGATGCGGAAATTATTAATTTAAAATTATAACATTCTAAAAAAACAATTCTACCCCCCTTCCACTTTCAAAATCTTGATCT